>NZ_JBHUWD010000022.1:0-70871 GCF_042670205.1 Luteimicrobium sp. NPDC057192
AGCTCACGGCAGCAGAGTGCCGTGAGCTTCTGACAACTCGCGGGGGCGGCGGGAGACGGCGTCAGGAGCGCCAGGCTCGGGCGTACCCGAGGGCCAGGATCCCGCCGACGACGACGTGCATCGCCACCAGCACGACGCCGCTCGCGAGCGTCGACGCGCTGACGGGGCCGGCGAGGGACGCCGCGAGCACCGCCGTCGCCACACCGAACCATGCTCGGCGCGACCCGCCCCGGCGACGCAGCCACGCCGCCACCGCCCACGCGGCCATCCCGGCGACCACGGCGATGAACAGCACGTTCACCGGCCCCACCGTCGGGGCGTCGCCGCCGCTCCCGGTCCCGGCGCCCCCTGCCCGCAGGTCCAGCCCGCCGACCGGGACGACGAGCGTCCACAGCAGGAGCGCCGCGGCCGCCGCCGTGCCGGTGGTCAGCCAGGCGAGCCGCGCGCCGACCGCCGGCGTCGTCCGTCCCGACGTCGCACCGGCAGTACCGGTGGTCTGCCGGCCCGTGAGGGTGTTGGTGCGCTTGGTGCTCATCGTCCTGTTCCCCGTCCCGGGCACCGGGGTGGCGCCCACGCCCCCCACGCTCTCCCGACGGCCGCGCCGGCCGCCGCGGCCAGAGGTCGGTCGTGCGCGCGACGACCGGAGGGCCGACCCCCTCCTTCGGTCGGTAGTGGCGCCGCAGGCCGCTTCCTACGCTCGAGGGCATGGACACGCAGACGAAGCCCCTCGCCACGGACGCCTGGTGCGACGCGGCGCGGTTCCGCATCCCGACGGGCGCCGTCGTCGGGCTGGCGGCCGGGCTGGCGGTGCTGACCGCGCTGACGGTGGTCGGTGCGAGCGCCGACGGCCGGGTCGCGCTCGACGTGGTGTGCGCGGTGCTGGCGGTCGCCGCGGGAGCGGCGGTCCTCGTGGCGGTCGGCCGGGCGGACGACGAGCGGCGCCTCACGGTCGCTGCGCTCGTCCTCGCGGCGCTCGCCGCCCTGTCGCCCGCGGCGACGCCCGCCTCGACCATGACGACGGCCGTCGTCGCCCGGGCCGCGCGCCTGCGGGTCGCGGTGCCGGTCGCGGTGGCGGGCGTCGTCGGGCACGCGGTCCAGGGGGCGTGGCGCGGCGCGAGCATGGGCTACGGCTGGTGGCTGCTGACCGACGTGGGCGTGCACGCGGCGCTCCTCGGCTGGGGCGCGTACGCCCGCACCCGGTCCGAGCTGCTGATCTCGCTCCGGGAGCGGGTCCGGGCCGCCGAGGCCGACCGCGACCGGCGCGCGGAGGAGGTCCGCCGGGAGGAGCGGCTGCGGATCGCGCGCGACATGCACGACACGCTCGCGCACCGGCTGTCGCTGGTCGCGACCGCCGCGGGCGCGCTCGCGTACCGGCCCGACGCGTCGCCCGAGCGGCTCGCGCAGGCGGCGTCGGTCGTGCGGGACGGGACGGCGCAGGCCCTCGACGAGCTCCGGCAGGTGGTCGCGGTGATGCGCGAGCCGGGCGACGACGTCGTCGGCTTCGCGACCCTCGACGACCTGGTGGCCCAGGTGCGCGAGGCGGGGGCGGTCGTCGAGCTCGTGAGCACGGGCAGCCTCGACGACCTGCCCCGCGCGACCCGGAGCACCGTCCTCCGCGCCGTCCAGGAGAGCCTCACGAACGCCCGCAAGCACGCGCCGGGCGCGCCGGTGCGCGTCGAGGTCACGGTGTCCGACGACGACGTCCGCATCCGGACGACCAACCCGGTCGCGCCCGTGGGGGTGGCGCCGTCCGGCCTGGTACGGGACGATCCGAGCATGCATGCGGGCACGGTCTCCGGCACGACGACCACGGGCGCCCCGGCGGGCGGGCCGCTGCCCGGCGTCGGGCTGATCGGCCTGCGCGAGCGGGTCACGGCGCTGGGCGGCTCGCTCGACGCCGGCGCGCTGGACGGCACCTGGACGGTCGGCCTGGTGCTGCCCGTCCGGAGCGTGGTCGGGGCCGGCGCTTGACGCCGTCCGACCTGCCCGGGGCCACCCACCCGCCCGGCGCCGCCCCGACGACCGCGGACCAGCCGGTCCGCGTCGTCGTCGTGGACGACGACGCCCTGGTCCGCGCCGCCCTCACGACCATGCTCGACGGCGCGACGAGCGAGGGCTCCGACGGCCCCCGCCGGCTCGTCGTCGTGGGCGACGCGCCCGACGGTGGCGCCGTCGCCGCGGTGCTCGACGCGCACCCCGCGGACGTCGTCCTCATGGACCTGCGGATGCCGCGCGTCGACGGGATCGAGGCGACCCGTCGCGTCCGGGCTCGCCCGAACCCGCCGCAGGTCGTGGTCCTCACGACCTTCGACACGGACGACGAGGTGACGGGCGCCCTCCGCGCCGGGGCGCGGGGCTACCTGCTCAAGGACGCCCGACCGGAACGCATCGTCGCGGCCGTGCTCGCTGCGGCGTCGGGCGAGGCGGTGCTCGCCCCTGCGATCGCGGAGCAGCTCATGGACCGGGTGACGGCGTCGTCGACGGCGCAGGCGAAGGCACGCGCCGCGCTGGACCGGCTGACGCCCCGTGAGCAGGACGTGGCCCGGCTCGTCGCGCAGGGCGCCTCGAACGCGGACGTCGCCCGCGAGCTCTACCTGAGCGTCCCGACCGTCAAGGCGTACGTGTCGAGCATCCTCGACAAGCTGGGCTGCGAGAACCGCACCCGTCTCGCGGTGCTGGTCCACGACGCGGGTGCGGCCTGAGCGCCGGACCTCAGCCGGCCGCGTCCGCCGCCTCGACGGCGGCGACCTCGTCCATGGTCTCGGGCGACACCCCGACCACGGGCGACGGGACGACCTCGACCGGGCACCTGGCGTGCTGGAGCAGAGCCCGGGCCACGCCGCCGGGGGCGAGGGCGATGATCCCCGCGAGCAGGCTGGTGCCGCCGTGGCGGCCCATCACGATCCGGTCGACGTCGCCCGAACGCCGGACCAGCGCGTCGGCGGGCCGGGCGTACTCGAGCTCGAGCCGGGCACGGACGCCCGGGTAGCGGGGCGTCAGCTGGTCGAGGAGCGTCTTGATCCGGCTGCCCGCCGTCGTCTCCCACTCGCGCTGCGCCGCCTTGATGTCGCCGAACGGCGAGTACAGCTCGTTGACGTCCCAGTAGTGCAGGACCGTGACGTCGGCGTCGTGGGCCTCCGCGGCCTCGAGCGCGCAGGTGAGCACCGCGGGGGCGATCGTCGACCCGTCCACGGCAGCGATGACACGTCCGTGCGTCCGGTCGCGCGACCAGGACGCCGGCACGCTCACGACCGGGCACGTCGCCCGGCCGACCACGCCGATCGTGGTGCTGCCGGTGAAGACGTGCTCGAGGAGGTCGGTGTCACGGTGGCCCAGCACGATCATCCGGCCCTGCCGCCCGGCCTCCGCGAGGATCGTCGAGGCCGCGCCCACCACCACGGACGCGTCGAGCGGCACGGTGGGCGCACGCCCTTCAGCTGCCCGCGACGCGTCGGCGACGATGCCGCGGCCGACGTCGATCATCGACTCGCCCGTGAGGAGCGGCGCCACCGAGGGATAGGCGGCGATCTCGTGGACCGCGGCGACGATCCAGACCCCGCACCCGAGCCGCTCCGCCTCCAGCGCGGCGAACTCGACCGCCCGGATCGCGTCCTGCGAGCCGTCGACCCCGACGACGACGGGCCGTTCCAGGATCGTTCGCATCACGCACCTCCGTGTCCTCGGCGGGACTCCAGTGCCCCGCTCCAGCTCCAGCCTCACCGGGGCGGTGCCGACCCACCAGGGTCCTAGGTCCCGCCTCCGACGAGGGGGCGACGTGTTGGCACCGAGGGTCGGACGGCGGTTCACTGGCCGGGGAAGGGTGGTTCGTGGACGAGAGCACGAGACGTCACCCCGCGGGCGACGCCGTGACGGCCTCGAGCATGGCGCTCGAGGCCTCGCGAAACGACGTCTCCGAGCTCCTCGACGCCGTCGTCTCGGTGGCCGGTGGCCTCGACCTGGCCACCGTCCTCCGGCGCGTCGTCACCGCCGCGAAGACGCTCGCCGACTGCCGCTACGCCGCGCTCGGCGTGCTGGGCGACGACGGCGCGCTCGTCGAGTTCCTGCCGGAGGGCCTGACCCACGAGGAGATCGAGGCGATCGCCGAGTGGCCGCACGGGCGCGGGCTGCTCGGGCTGCTGCTCCGCGAGCCCCGCGTGCTGCGCCTCGAGGAGATCGCCGCGCACCCGGCGTCGTTCGGGTTCCCGGCCGGCCACCCGCCCATGCGCTCGTTCCTGGGAGTACCGATCCGGGTGCGGGGCGCCGTGTTCGGAAGCCTCTACCTCACCGAGAAGGCGGGCGGGCGTGCGTTCGACGACCAGGACGAGGCCCTCACGCGGGCGCTCGCGGCGGCCGCGGGGGTCGCGATCGAGAACGTCCGGCTCTACGAGGCGACACGGGCCCGAGAGCTTTGGCTCGAGGCGTCGGTGTCGCTCACGCGCGCGCTCCTGTCCGGCGAGGGGCTCGACCACGCCCTGGCGTCCGCGGCCGAGCGCGCTCGCCGGATGGCCGGGGCGGCGGCCGGTGCGATCCTCCTGACCGGGGGCCGCGACCAGCCGGACGCCGCGGCGGCGAGCGGCCTGGACTCCCCGGACGCAGCCGCCGAGCTCTTGCACGACGACGTCGTCGAGGACGTCCGCTCGCGCGGCGAGCATCGGCAGGTCGCCGACTGGGAGCAGGCCGGGTCGTCCTTGCTGCTCGCACCCTCCGGGGTGCCCGGTCCCGCGCTCTTCGTGCCGTCACGGGGCGCCGACGGCCGGAGCGTCGTGCTCGCGGTCTTCCGGCGCCGCGGCGAGGATGCGTTCACGGGGGCCGAGCCCGAGCTGCTCGAGGCGTACGGCGACCAGGTCCTGGTCGCGATCGAGCTCGCGGTCGCGCGGCGCGACGCCGAGCGCCACGGGCTCAACGACGACCGGGAACGGATCGCCCGGGACCTGCACGACGTGGTCGTGCAGCGGCTTTACGGTGCTGCGCTGCTGCTCGCCGGGGCGGAGAAGCTCACGGAGAAGCCGACGGTCGCAGAGCGCCTGGGGCGCGCGATCGACATGCTCGACGACACGATCAAGGACATCCGCTCGACGGTCTTCGCCCTCGAGTCGCAGGGCCTCGCGCACGGCGCCGGGCTGCGTGCCCGCACCGCCGTGCTCGTCGAGGAGGCCGGGCGCGAGCTCGGCTTCGCTCCGGCGCTCCGGCTCGAGGGCCTGCTCGACACGGACGTCCCCGCGGGCCTCGAGCCCGACGTGCTCGCCGCCCTGCGCGAGTGCCTGTCGAACGTCGTCCGGCACGCTGCGGCGCGGCACGTCGAGGTCGTCGTCGGGCTCCACGAGGGCGAGCTGCTCGTCCGGGTCACGGACGACGGCGGCGCGGGCCGCCCGGACCGCGGCCCGGGACTCGGGCTCAGGGACCTCGCCGCGCGCGCCGCTCGGCACGGCGGCCGCTTCGCTCTCGACGCCGCCGACGGCGGCGGGACCGTCGCGGTGTGGCGGGTGCCGGTCGTCCCGGGGACGACACACGAGCCCGCGACGTAGCGCTAGATCCCGCATCCCCTGGCCGTCCGGCGACCACGCGCGCAGAGGACGTCGATCCTGACCTCGAGGCGCACGCACGACGGTGCCGCGTCGAGGGCCGGCGCGGCGAGCGGCGGGCGGGTCGCGGCGTGCACGAACCGCGCCAACCCTACGGCCACGGCGTACCAGCTCACCTGCCCGTCGCTCTCGGCTCCCTCCACCTCGTACGCCACGACCGCCCCGGGGACGGCCCGGACGACCTCGGCGTCCTGGCTGTCGCCGTCGACCACCACGACGAGCACCCGGCCGAGGAGCGCGTGCCTCGCGGGCACGACCGAGGGCATGGCGCGCGCCGTGTACAGCAGGCGGCCCGACGGGACCGAGGCGAGCAGCTCCAGGCTCTCGGCCTCGGAGAGCACCGCGGGACTCAGCACGTCTCTCATCCGTCGAGGCTCGCCCGGCGGGGGCCTATCCGCCAGGGCCGAAGGCCCCTGGTCCTCGACGCCCCGCCGACGCGTCGTCCTGCCGCGCCTTGAGCGTCGCGACGAGCGCCGCGGCCTGGGTCCGCCGGGTCATGTCGAGCTTGGCGAGGACGTTCGACATGTAGTTCTTCACGGTCTTCTCGGCCAGGCCGAGGTGCTCGCCGATCTCCCGGTTCGTCAGGCCTTCGCCGACGAGGTCGAGCACCCGGTGCTCCTGCGGAGTGAGCGCGGCCAACGGCCCCGCCTCCGGCGCGGGCTCGCGCAGGCGCGCGACGAGCCGCCTGGCGCGCGCCGGGTCGACGAGCGTCCCCCCGCGGCCGAGCGTGCGGACCGCACCGACGAGGTCGACCCCGCGCACCTGCTTGAGGACGTAGCCCGAAGCGCCCGCGAGGACCGCCTGCGCCAGCGCCTCGTCGTCCGGGAACGACGTGAGCATGAGGCACCGGAGGCCCGGCGTCCGGGACAGCACCTCGCGGCAGACGGTGATCCCGTCACCGTCCGGGAGGCGCACGTCGAGGACGGCCACGTCGGGACGTTCGGCGGGGATGCGGACCATCGCCTCGCCCGCCGTCGCCGCCTCGCCGACGACCTCGATGTCGGGCTCGGCGTCGAGGAGCGTGGCCACGCCACGGCGGACGACCTCGTGGTCGTCCAGGAGGAACACCGCGGTGGTCCCCGCGGCCCGCCGCGCCCGGTCCGGCATGGTGGTCACGCTACGCGTCCCGGGCTCGCGGCTCCGCTCGAACGCTCCGTCGCG
Source organism: Luteimicrobium sp. NPDC057192 (assembly GCF_042670205.1). NCBI lineage: Bacteria > Bacillati > Actinomycetota > Actinomycetes > Micrococcales > Luteimicrobium > Luteimicrobium sp. NPDC057192. Next base: position 6,744 of record NZ_JBHUWD010000022.1, read on the forward strand.
CGCGCCGTCCGGCGGCGGAAGCCCGCGCGGCGACGGGTCCACCGCTTGTCGGTGAGGTCCGCGACCGTGACGGCCGCCGCGCAGGACGCCGCGAGCGCCCAGCCGACGGGGTACGGGGGCGCCTGGCCGAGCACGTCCGCGATCGCGGGCACGAGCAGCGACACGAGCGAGACCGCGACGGCCAGGCCGACGGCGGGACCGAGGAGCCGGTTGGTCCACCAGCCGAGCTGGGGCACGGTCCGCGTGGCGCTGCGGCAGGCGTACGCGTTCGCGGCCTGGCCGAGGACGATGGCCAGGAACGTCGCGCCCGACGCGGCCGCCTGCACCGACGGCTCCGGTGGCCCTCCGCCGGGCCGCCAGCCCGCCAGCAGAGCCGTGACCGCGAACGCGGCGAGCGCGACGACGGCCTCCGCGGGTCCGAGGACGCCGAACGCGCGACGGAGCACCGTGCCGTTCAGCAGGCGGCCGCTGGCCGGCGGCTGGTCGAGCACGTGCGCGGCGGCCGGCTCCGCTCCCAGCGCGACGGCGGACGCCGTGTCCGTCGCGATGTCGAGAGCGAGCACCTGGAGCACCCCGAGCGCCAGCGGAAGGCTGCCGCCGGACAGTCCCCAGACCATGAAGGGGGCCAGCTCGGCGACGTTGTCGGACAGGTGGTAGGTGAGGAACCGCCGGACGTTGGCGTACGTCGCTCGCCCGAGCTCGATGCCCGCGACGATGGAGGAGAACCGGTCGTCGAGCAGGACGAGGTCGGCGGCCTCGCGGGCGACGTCCGTGCCGGAGGCGCCCATGGCGATGCCGATGTCTGCCTGGTGGAGGGCGGGGCCGTCGTTGACGCCATCGCCGGTCATCGCGACGACGTGCCCCCGGTGCTGGAGCAGCTGCGCGATCCGGAGCTTGTCCTCGGGCGAGACCCGTGCGACGACCAGCCCGTCGTGGTCGAGGAAGGCGGCGCACGCCGCGTCGTCGGCGGGGAGGTCGTCGGCGAGCACGACGGGGTCGTCGGCGCGACGCAGACCGATCCGGTCGGCGATCGCGCGGGCAGTCGCCGGGTGGTCCCCGGTGACGACCGCGACCGCGACGCCCGCGCGGCGGCAGGACGCGAGCGCCTCGGGGACGTCGTCGCGCGGAGGGTCGTGCAGGCCCACGAGCCCGACGAGGTGGAGACCGGTCTCGGTCTCGTCAGCGCTGCGTGTGGGCCCAGGGGGCAGGTCTCGGGCGGCCACCGCGAGCACGCGTAGACCGCGGCCCACCATGGCGTCCACTGCCGCCTCAGCCGCGTCGGCGTCGGCGCACCGGGGCAGCACGGTGTCGGGTGCGCCCTTGGTGATGAGCCGGCCGCCGGCCGCGACCGACATCCGCCGCCGCCGCGGGTCGAAGGGGAAGGCAACGGACGACGCTCCGCGCAGCACCTCGGTGTCGAGTCCCACACGCCGCCCGAGGACGTCGATCGCCGCCTCCATCGGGTCGCCCCGTGGCACCCACGTGGTGCCGGACCGCTCGACGTAGCCTCGGCCTGCTCGCACCGCGTCGGCTGCGAGGAGGACCGTGGCCCGACGCGCGTCCGCTCCGTCGGCGTCGACGGTCCCGTCCGGCTCGTACCCGGTGCCGGTGACGTGCGCCCCGCCCTCGCGCGTCCAGGTCTCGACCACCGACATCTCGTTGCGGGTCAGGGTGCCCGTCTTGTCCGTGCACACGAAGGTCGTCGAGCCGAGGGTCTCCACAGCGTCGAAGGAGCGGACGAGCACGTGGCGCCTCGCCATCCGCTCCGCGCCCCAGGCCAGCGCCAGCGTCACCGTCGGCAGCAGCGCCTCGGGCACGAGTGCCACGGTGACGCCGATCGCGAGCACGAACCCGTCCGACAGGTCGCCTCCGACCAGCAGCGTGACGACGAAGAACAGGAGGCCCGTGCCCACCGCGATGATCCCGATCCGCCCGACGACGCGCGAGAGCTCGCGCGTGAGCGGCGGGGGCTGGCGCCGCGCCTGCGTCGTCGCCCGGGCGATCTCCGCGAGCCGCGTCCGCGCCCCGGTGCGCTCCGCGCGAGCCTGCGCGAGCCCTTCGACGACGAACGTCCCGGCGAAGAGCGCGTCCCCGCGGGCCGGCGACTCCGGCTCGCTCTCGCCCGTCAGGGTCGAGGTGTCGACGAGCAGCGCGGTCGCGTCGAGCACGACGCCGTCGGCGGGCACGCGGTCGCCCGGCTCGAGCACGAGATGGTCACCACGCACGACCTCGTCGGCGGCGACGTCGCGCCGTCGACCGTCTCGGACCACGACGACCCGTGCGGGGAGCAAGGAGCGGAGGCGCGACGCAGCCCGGCTGGCCCGCTCCTCCTGGGCGAACGCGAACACCGCGTTGAGCAGGACGACGGCGACGATCGCGACCGTGAGGGCTGGCAGCCCCGCCAACCAGCCGAGCCCCGCGGCCACCCACAGCAGCAGGGCGAACGGGTGCACGAGCTGGCGCCCGAACCTGGCGGCGCCGGACGGCCCGGCGACCACCGGGAGGGAGTTCGGACCGTCTCGGGCGAGCCGAGCCGCGGCCTCGGCCTGCGACAGTCCGGGGAACGCGTCCTGGGCCGTCGACACCGACGACGCGCGGTCCATGGCGGTTCAGATCGCCGACCAGCCGCCGTCGCTGGGCAGCACGGCCCCCGTGACGTTGGCGGAGTCGTCCGAGAGGAGCCAGGTGATCGCCGCCGCGAGCTGCTCCGGAGTCGCGATCGGCGGCACCACGGCCTGGAACACCGGACCGAGCCGCTCCTCGGCGAGGCGGGAGCGGAAGGGTGCCTCGATGTTCGTCGCGACTCCGCCCGGAGCGACCAGGTTGCACCGGATGCCCGCGGGAGCGTAGAAGAACGCGGTGCTGCGCGTCAGGCCGACCAGGGCGTGCTTAGAGGTCGTGTACGCCGCACCGGCCGACGCCCCGCGCAGCCCGGCCTCGGATCCCACGTTGACGACGGTCCCTCGGCCCGCGGCGACCATGAGGGGCAGGACGGCCCGGGTCAGACGCATCACGGCGGTGAGGTTGACCGCCAGGACGCGGTCCCAGGTCCCGTCGTCGACCTCCGCCGTCGGCAGGAAGCCGTCCATGATCCCGGCGACGTTCGCGAGGGCGTCGACCGTCCCGCCCGTCGCCCGGAGGACCGCGTCGACGGTCGTCTGCTCCGCCACGTCACCGGCCACGGTCACGACGTCGGCGCCGGCGCCGGCGAGCTCGCTCGACAGCACCGCGAGCCGCTCCGGCACGACGTCGGTCGCCACGACGCGTGCTCCTTCGCCGGCCAGCCTCAGCGCGGTGGCCCGACCGATCCCCGAACCGGCTCCCGTCACGACGGCGGTGCGACCGCCGAACCTCGTCATGTCGCTCACGACCGTGCTCCCTCCGGACGGCGTCGGCCGGTGGCCGGCTCCCACGATCAGCCTCCGCCCCCGGTGAGGCAGCGGGACAGGGCCGAAGGTCCCCTCAGGGCGCCGCGTCGGGCACGACCTGCGTGCCGGCGACGCCGCGGACGACGTCCTCGGCTCGCTCGAGCGCGCCGATCGCCGCCGGGCGGCCGGTGAGCGACGAACCGGCAGTCGTGCTGCCGGCATGCTGCTCGTGAGGTGGTCATGCAGGGACACCCCGGCTCGGGACGGGGTCACGCTGGATCGGGCAGGACATGCATCGCGAGCCGCCCCGGCCGCGGGCCAGCTCGCTGCCCGCGATGGTGATGACCTCGATGCCGTGCTTGCGCAGCATGGTGTTGGTCGCGACGTTGCGGTCGTACCCGATCACGACCCCGGGGGAGATCGCGAGGAAGTTGTTCGCGTCGTCCCACTGCTCGCGGGCGGTGGCAGGTGCGTCTTCGGCCGTGGTGAGCACGCGCAGGCGCTCGACTCCGAGGCGGTCGGCAAGCAGCCCGAACAACGGCTGCGCCGGCCCCACGTGCAGCCGCCCCTCGTCGCCGGGGGTCAGGACGTGACCGGTCAGCCGACGGCGGTCCAAGGCGGGTGTCAGGACGAAGGTCCGGGCGTCGAGCATCGTGAGGGCTGTGTCGAGATGCATCAGCGCGTGCGACCTCGGCAGCGGGACCGCGATGACTGCGTCGGCGATCCCGGCGCCGAACAGCTCGAGCGCCAGGCGTTCGGCTGCCTGGGGGGTGGTGCGTTCACCCAGCCCGACCAGCACGGTGCCGTTCCCGACGACCTCGATGTCGCCGCCTTCGATGCTGGCCCAGCGCACCGCCTCGTCGGCGCGGTAGCGGTGGAGCAGGTGCTCCTCGGCAAGGAGCGGGTGGTACTGGTAGATCGCCCGGGCGTTGACCGTCTCCGGGATGCGGGCGGCCCGCGCCATCACGCTGACGTTCACCGCCTGATAGATCCATGCCGAGCTGTCACGGGGGAACAGGGTGTTCGGCAACGGGGGAAGCACGAACCCGTGGGGATGGCGAGTCCGCCACACGAGGCTGTCCGAGAGCGGCGTCCGGATCTCGTCCGTGGTGACGCCTCCGATGATCGTGCGCGCCAGGCGCTCGGCGGGCAGGGCGTCGAAGTAGCTGCGCAGCTCTGGCGCCAGCGCCGGACCGAACCGATCCTCGGTGCACAGGCGGTTCAGGACGAAGTGGCGCCCGCCCTGCTCTCCCAGCGCCTGGGCCAGCAACTCCTCGACGTAGTGGACCACCACCCCGTGCGAGCGCAGCACGTCGACGAACTCGTCGTGCTCGGCCCGGGCCCGGGATCCCCACAGGACCTCGTCGAACAAGAGCTCCTCGCAGTTCCGAGGAGTGAGTCGGTCGAACTCGACACCGGGACGATGGACGACGACCTGCCGCAGCGTGCCCGCTTCGGAGTGGACGCCCGGGTTGGTGACGGGAACGGCACCGGCCTGTGGGGTTCCGGCTGTGCCGGTGGTGGTAGTCATGGGTGTGGTCCTCATCGTCGCGTGTCGTCGATGGCGCGTCTGACGCTGGCGGGTTCGGCTGGCCGAGGTCGGCACGTTTCACCGCCCCTCATCCAGCTCTGGAGGAATGCTCCTGCTGGGACTGCCGGTCCGTTGTGGCAGGACGTGTGGCGGCAGCCCTGCCCGCCTCACGTGTCGGTGCCCGCGCGGCGGATGGAGCCGGTCTCACCGTTCTTCGGCCCGTGGAACACGACGACGGGGCACGCGGCGTGCGCCGCGCATGCCGAGCTGACCGAACCCATCACCATGCCTGCGAAGCCCCCGTGCCCGCGGGAGCCGACGACGAGCATGCTCGACGACGCGCTCTGCTCGATCAGCGTCCGCGCCGCGGGGCCGCGGATCACGATCGTGGTCACCTTTCCGGGCAGCGAGCCCGCGAAGGCGTCCGCTACGGCGTCCGCCACGACGGTCTGAGCCCGGTCGACGAGCGCCTGCTCGTCGAACAGGTAGCGGTAGTAGCCGAGCTGCGCCGGCAGGTCCCACGCCGTGACCACCGCGAGGGGTGCGTGCAGCGCCTCCGCCAGCCGACCCGCGAACCGTAGGGCCTCGACCGACGAGGACGACCCGTCGACTCCGACCAGGATCCGCCCCGGGGCGGCGCTCTTCTCCGCGTTCATGGGACGAGCCTCGCCCGGGGCGTCCGGCGCGCACAGGGCCGAAGGTCCCGGCGGCGGCCCGAGGACGGGGGACCTTCGACCCTGCCCACGGGGAGGGGACGGGTCGCAGGCTCGGGAGAAGAGCGGCGTGCCGGAGCTCGAGGCCGCCGAACACACGAGGAGGAAGCATGACCGTCGCGGCCGACCATGACCTCAGCACCCGGAAGGACGTCCAGGACGAGCTCGAATGGAGCGCTGACGTCGACGCGGCGAGGATCGGGGTCGCCGTCGAGGACGGAACCGTCACGTTGTCCGGCGAGGTCGCGAGCTACGCGGAGCTGGTCGCCGCGAAGCGCGCCGCGCTGCGCGTGCGCGGGGTGCGAGCCGTCGTCGACGACCTCACCGTCCACGCCGCTTCCGCGTGGCCCGTCACCGAGACCGACGTCGCCCAACAGGTCGAGCGGCTGTTCGACTGGAGCAGCGCGATCCCGACGACCGTCAAGGCGGAGATCTCCAACCACACGGTCACGCTGGTCGGCCAGGTCGACTGGGACTACCAGCGGCGGGCAGCGCAGCACGCCGTCGAGAAGCTCCGCGGCGTCAACACGGTCAAGAACCTCATCACGCTGAGCGTCCGGCCCTCTGCCCCCGACACCGAGGCGCGCATCCGGAAGGCTCTGACGCGCAACGCGCAGCTCGACGCCGACAGTGTCCACGTCCAGGTCGACGGCACCGTGGTGACCCTGACGGGCAGGGTGCACTCCTGGCCGGAGAAGGAGCAGGCGACCCAGGCCGCCTGGGCCTCCCCGCACGTCACCGCGGTCGACAACCGGATCGTCGTTCGGTCCATCTGAAAGGCGGTGGAAGGCATGTCCGAAGAACACTCCCCGATGGCCTCGCTGGAGGAAGGTGTCGACGCGTTGCGTCGCGACCTGGCCGACGCCGGGCCGATCAAGTCGCTCCGTGCGCGGACGCCCACGACGGACGTCTACACCCAGGACGACCGGACGCTCGTGGTCGAGGTTCACCTCCCGCACTTCCGCGAGGAGGAGGTCGAGGTAGGGGTCGAGCACGACGCCCTCGTCATCCGTGCCCGACGCGAACGCAAGAGCGACGACGGCAAGAAGTACGTCGTGCGCGAGACCGGCTACAACTACTACCGCTCGGTCGCTCTCCCGCGGTCGGCGGACGAGGCCGGCATCACGGCACGCTTCGGCCACGGGGTCCTCCGGGTCACCGTGCCTCTGACGCATCCCGCCGTCCGGAACGTGCCCCTGAGCTCGGACACCACCTGACCCACGCACGCGGGCGCCCGTCGCCGGAGCGCCGCTGGTCCGATACCGTGGGCTCGTCGGGGCCCCTTTGGGCCACGGCACGCTCGGACGAGCGCGCCGGCGAGGAGGCTGGTCCTATGGGCAGGCTGATCTACGTCACGAACGTGTCGGTCGACGGCTACATCGAGGACGAGCGAGGCTCGTTCGACTTCGGCCCGCTCGACGACGCCGTCTTCGCGTCCACGATCGAGCTGCTGCGGGGCGTCGGGACGTTCCTCTACGGGCGGCGGCTCTACGAGGCCATGTCGGTGTGGGAGACGGACCCCACGCTCGCGGCGCAGTCCGACGCGTTCGCCGACTTCTCCGCCGCCTGGAGCGCCGCGGACAAGGTCGTCTACTCGACGACGCTCACCGCGGTCGCGACGCGCGCCACCCGGGTCGAGCGCCGGTTCGACCCGGACGCGGTCCGCGCGCTCAAGGCCCGCGCCACGCGCGACCTCATGGTCGGGGGCGCCGACCTCGCCGCCCAGGCCCTCGGAGCCGGGGTGGTCGACGAGTGCCTGCTGTACGTGTGGCCGGCGTTCGTGGGCGGGGGCAAGCCCGCGCTGCCGCTGGGTCTGCGCCGCGACCTCGAGCTCACGGACGTCGACCGGTTCGGGAACGGCGTCGTGCGCGTGCGCTACCGGGTCCCGGAGTGAGGAGCCACCGAGCTCGGAACCTGGTGCACGCCTACCGTCACCACGTCCTGACCCGCGGCAGGGGCGCCGTCAGTCGCCCGGCCACTCCCCCGTCCAGCGCTCGAACGCGCGGGCGCCGGCGCGGTTGATCAGGGCCCGCACCCCGGAGAACACGGCGCCCTGGATGAGCGCGCCCAGGACGACCTCGCGCGCCTTGTAGGACGACTCGAGGGGCTTGGGCGCCTGGTCCTCCGGCCCGGGCACGAGGTGCTTGTACACGAGCCTGAAGACCCGCGCAGCGATGAGGCCACCGATGATCGAGCTGATGATCCCGACGGGGCGGTAGAGGATCTTCGCGGCACGGCGCCGGTCCTTCGCGCGGGCGGGGTCCTCGGCCGCGTCGGTGGTGGAGTCGGTCATGGTTCGACCGTAGCCGCGCGCTCGTCCGGCGGCACGGCGTGCGGACGACTGTGGGGAAACTGTGGCGGTCCGGGTCGGGGGCGCGCGCGGCCTGGCCACGGGCACGCCCGAAGGCGCAGGATCGGAGTATGAGCCTCTTCACGCGCCACCCTCGTACCCGGTGGATCGTGCCGGGCGCGGCCGTCGTCCTCGTCGCCGGCGTCGCGGTCGGGGCGAACGCGGCCACCACGGCCCGTTCGTCCGGCAGCCCGGACCTCCCGCCGACCACGGCCGAGCAGCTCCTCGTGGACCTCCAGCAGCCGACGGCGCAGGCCCTCCAGGGCACCGCCACCGTCAAGGCGGACCTGGGCCTCCCGAGCGTGCCGGGGCTGACCGACGCCGCCGGCGTGACGGGCCCCGGCCCGGCCGGCGCGCAGGGCACGTCGGGCGCGCTGTCGCTGCTCAGCGGCACCCACACGGTCCGCGTGTGGACCGACGGCAAGGCCAGCTCGAAGGTCGCGGTCCTCGCTGACGGCAGCGAGTCCGACGTCGTCACCAACGGCACGGACCTCTGGGTCTGGTCCGGAGCGAAGCGCACGGCCGCGCACGCGACGCTCCCGGCGTCGTCGGGCGCGAAGGAGAAGCAGCGCGCCCAGGGGTTCGAGGGCCTCACGACGCCCGACGCCGTGGCACGCGCCGCGCTCGACGCCGTCGACCCGACGACGACGGTCACCGCGGACGGCACGACCCGCGTGGCCGGGCACGACGCCTACGAGCTCGTCGTCGACCCGAAGTCGTCCGACACGCTCGTCGACAAGGTCGTGCTGTCGGTCGACGCGAAGACCCACGTCCCGCTGCGCGTGCAGGTGTACTCGACGAAGCGCACCGCGCCGGTCGTCGAGGCCGGGTTCACCTCGGTGAGCTACCAGCGGCCCGCCGCGTCGACGTTCGAGTTCACCGCGCCGAAGGGCGCGAAGGTCACGCAGCTCCAGGTGCCGTCGCTCTCCGGCCTGGCGCTGGGCGAGCAGGGCGGCGCGCTGGACGCGCAGAAGCCCGACGTCGTCGGCAAGGGCTGGGACGCGGTCGCCGTCGTGACGCTCACCGCCGAGCAGCGGCAGGCGCTCGCGGGCGACCAGGCCGGCCCGCTGCTGCGGACCCTCCCCACGGTCTCGGGAGACTGGGGCACCGGGCACGTGCTGACCGGCACGCTGTTCACGGCCGTCCTCACGGACGACGGCCGCCTCGCCGTCGGAGCGGTGCCCACCTCGGTGGTCACGGCGGCGCTCGCGCACACGAAGTGAGCGGAGCGAGCGCCCCCGTCCTCGCGACGTCCGGCCTCACCAAGCGGTTCGGGGGCAAGGGCGGCCAGGTGGCGGTGGACGCCGTCGACGTCGTCGTGCCGCGCGGCGCGGTCTACGGGTTCCTCGGCCCGAACGGGTCGGGCAAGACGACGACGATCCGCATGGTCCTCGGGCTCGTCCGCCCCACCGCGGGGGACGTCCGGCTGCTCGGCGGCCGCGTGCCCGACGACGTCGCGACCGTCCTGCCCCGCGTCGGGGCACTGGTCGAGGGCCCGGGCTTCCACCCGTACCTGAGCGGCCGCGCCAACCTGGCCCGGCTCGACGCGGCCGACCGCCTCGCCGACCCGCGGACCTCCGCACGGCGCATCGACGCCGCGCTCGACCGCGTCGACCTGCTGGGCGCGGCGCGCAAGCGGTTCCGCGCCTACTCGCTCGGGATGCGCCAGCGGCTCGCGATCGCGGCGACGCTGCTCCAGCCGCGCGACCTCCTCGTCCTGGACGAGCCCACCAACGGCCTCGACCCGCAGGGCACGCGCGAGGTCCGGACCCTGATCGGCCGGCTCCACCAGGAGGGCGTGACCCTGCTCGTGTCGAGCCACCTGCTCTCCGAGATCGAGCAGGTGTGCACGCACCTCGGCGTCATGCGCACGGGCCGGCTCGTCGCGCAGGGGACCGCGGCGGACGTGCTGGGCTCGACCCGCCCCACCGCCGAGCTGACGACCCCGGACACAGCCCGCGCGTCCGACGTCCTCACCGGGCTCGGCCTCCCGGACGTCTCCCCCACGCCCGACGGCGTCACCGCGACCCTCGACGGCGTCGCCCCCGAGGCCGTGGTCGCGGCGCTCGTGGGGGCGGGCGTCGCGGTGCGCGGGTTCGCCGTCCGGCGTGCCACCCTCGAGGACCGGTTCATCGAGCTCACGGGCGGAGGCTTCGATGCCGACGAGTGACACGGTCCCCGCCGCCCCCGTCCCCACGGGGCCCGCGGACGCCGTCGAGCGGGGCGGCGGCGCCGTCGGGCAGGGCGAGCGCGACGCACGCCAGGGCGCCGTCGGGGCGTGGCTGCGGTTCCTGCGCTCGGAGCTGCGGCTGATCCTGGGCCGTCGGCGCAACCAGGTCGGGCTCGCCGTGCTCGCCGCGGTGCCGATCGTCATCGCGATCGCCGTGAAGGTCGCCGACCCCGCGGCCGGGGGCGACGACTCGACGTTCCTCAACCAGATCGCCGGGAACGGGTTCTTCGTCGCTCTGGCGGCGCTCGCGCTCGAGATCGGGCTGTTCCTGCCGCTCGCGGTGGCCGTCCTCGCAGGCGACTCCGTGGCGGGCGAGGCGAACGTCGGAACGCTGCGCGGCCTGCTCGTCGTCCCCGTGACGCGCGGGCGGCTGCTCGCCGTGAAGTACGTGGCGATGGTCCTCGGGGCGCTGCTCGGGGTCGTGCTGGTGGCGGTCGTCGGACTCGTCGCCGGCGCGGTGCTGTTCGGGCTGCACCCCGTCGTCACCCTGTCGGGGACGACGCTCGGGCTCGGCGCCGGGCTGGTGCGCCTCGCGCTCGTCGTGCTCTACGTGACCGCGTACCTCGCGGCGCTCGGGGCCCTCGGGCTGTTCATCTCGACGCTCACCGAACAGCCCATGGGCGCGACGGTCGGGATCATCATCCTCAGCACCGCCATGTGGATCCTCGACTCGATCGAGCAGCTCCACTGGCTGCACCCGTGGCTCCTCGTGGACCACCAGCTCGCCCTCGTCGACCTGATCCGCGACCCCGTCTACACGCACGACCTTTCGCTCGGGCTGCTCACCGACCTCGCGTACGCCGTCGTGTTCCTCGCGGCCGCGTGGGCGCGGTTCTCGAGCAAGGACGTCACCAGCTGACGCACCCCGCCGGCCGTTCCCAGCGCCCCCGCCGAGCAAGCGGGGTTCGCGCCGAGCAAGCGGGCGTCTCCTTCTTGCTCGGCGGGAAACCCGCTTGCTCGACGTGGTGGCTCGGCTGACCTCGCGCGCCTGCCGCTCGCGTGCGCCGAACCGCTTCGACGCGCGAGACCGGGTGAAGCCGGTCACGATGGGCCCATGACCCGTGCGCAGGGGGGAATTCGCACGTGGCTCGCGGCGCTCGCCGTCGCAGCCTCCACACTGCTCGTGGCGCCGACGGCGGCCCACGCGTCCGGGGCGGGCACGCTCGCCGCGGACATCAACGCCGCCCGCGCGTCCGCGGGGCTGGGGCGGCTCGTCTACGACGGGTCGCTCACCGGCGTCGCGCAAGCGTGGGCGAACCACATGGCCTCGACCGACCAGCTCGCCCACAACCCGTCGACGCCCGCCCAGATCCGCGGCGGCTGGTCGGCGTGGGGTGAGAACGTCGGCTTCACGACGACCGGCAGCGCGAGCGTGCTGCACCAGGCGTTCATGGCGTCGGCCGGGCACCGGGCCAACATCCTCAACAAGTCGTTCACGTCGCTCGGCGTCGGGTGGGCCACGAAGAACGGGCACACCTACGTGGCGGAGGTCTTCGCCGCGTACCCGGGGGTCGGGTCGTCGCGATCGGGCGGATCGTCGAGCGGCGGGTCGAGCTCCTCGAAGTCGTCCTCGTCGAAGTCCTCGACGTCGTCCGGCGGGTCCGGGTCGTCGGAGACCCGGTCGCAGAGCACGTTGTCGGGCCGCACGACGTCCTCGGGCGGCGGGGGCGGCGGGAGCACGTCAGCCGGACAGAGCTCGACCCCGGCGAGCGCGCCCACCGCGACACCGGTCCACCCGGACGGGCTCGTCCTCGGGGACGTCGGGCCGAAGGTCAGGGCGATGCAGGTCAGGCTCGGCGTCCACGGGCACGCGGTGCGCACGGACGGGGTGTTCGGTTCGGTCACGGACCGCGCGGTGCGCGCGTTCCAGCGCGACGCCGGTCTCACGGTCGACGGCATCGTCGGGAAGCGCACGAGCGCCGCGCTCGCCCGCCCGGCGCCGAAGAAGGCCGCCCCCGCCCGGAAGGTGCCGGCCGCCGTCGCACCCGGTCCCGCGCAGCCGGACGCGCAGGACGCCGCGAGGACCGCCGCCGCACGCGAGCCTGCGGCGGCCGGTCGCGGGGACTCCGTGCGCCTGCCCCTCGCGGCCCGGTTCTCCCCCGCGGCGACGCGCAGCGTCTTCGCGAACCCGGTCGCGTTCGGCGCCGCGCCGGCCGTCGCCGACGAGACGACGGGTTCGAACCCGAGCCCCGCGGCCGTGGTCGGCACCCTGCTCACGCTCGCCGCGGCCGCCGCGGCCGGCCTCACGTGGGTGCTGCGCCGTCGTCGGACCTGAACCGGCCGCTCAGGCTCCCGCACCACGGCTCTGAACGGAGGGCCAGACGACGACGTCGCCGGCCCACGTGTCGGGCGTGCCGATCCGGCGCAGGGAGCGCACCGAGGCCGCCATCGCCCAGCTCACGGCGAGGCCGCCGGCGAAGATGCCGAACGTCCACGTCGGCCCCCACGCGTGCAGCATCACGCCCGCGAGGAAGGGCGCGAGGGGCGTGAGCCCTGCGGTGCACAGCATCATGACGGCGTTCATGCGGCCCTGGAGCGTGCCCGGCGTGATCGCCACGGCGTACCCGATCAGGCCCGCGTTCACGGCCGGCGCCGCGAGGCCCGTGATGCCCATGCCGACGAGGTAGCCGGCGTACGTGCCGGTCACCGGCACCACGGCGGCCCCGACGACGGCGACGAGCAGCAGCGCGATCGCGAGCGGCCCCGTCGCGAACCGCGCGACCAGGCGGCCCGCGGCGAGCGAGCCGAGGAGCATCGCAGCGCCGCTCACGCCGTCGATCAGGCCGATCCGGAACGGCGCGGTGTGCAGGTCGGCGAGGTGGAGGTTCAGGCCCGCGAACAGCCCGTTGAACGTCAGGTTGACCAGCGCGAACACCCCGAGCGACGCACGCAGGAACGGGATGGACATGACGTACCGCCAGCCCTCCACGAACTCCCGCCGGAACGGCTCACGCTCGCTGCGGTGCTTGACGGGCTCCCCGAGCGGGACGCGGACCGCCAGCGCGCACACCAGCGCCACCAGGTGCCCGACGGCGCCCGCGAGCGCCGGCAGCACGCGCGACACCGCGTAGAGGAGGCCGCCGAGCGGGCTCGCCACGAGGCTCGCGACCGCCGACCTGCCCTGGACGGCCGCCATCGCCGACCCGAGCTGCGGCGTCGGGACGACGTGCCGGATCGCCGCGGACTCCGCGGGCTCGTACGTCGCGCGGGCGACGGCGGCGAAGAACGCGGCGATCGCGAGGTGGAGGGTGGTGATGCCGCCGAGGAGGGACGCGACGCCGAGGCTCCCCCACGCCGCGAGCCCGAGGACGCTGCACGCGACGACGATCGTGCGGCGGTCCCAGCGGTCCGCGACGACTCCGGCAGGCAGGGTGGCGACGAGCCCGCCGACCTGCGCGACGGCGCCGATGATGCCCGCGACCACCAGCGAACCGCTGAGAGCGAGGGCCAGCAGGGGCACCGCGAACGTCGCCATCCCGGACCCGACGACCTCGACGGTCTTGCCCGTCATGAGCAGCAGGTAGGGGCGGTTGTGCCAGAGGGTCGGGAGGTCGTCCGCGGCGCCCGCGCCGGTGGGCGGCGCGGTGCGGGCTGTCGGCGCGGCGGACGGGGTGCCCGCCCCGTCGGCGCGTTCCGGAGTCGTCGTCGGCTCGACCATGCGAGACACGATATATCGCGTCTTGCGCGGGGTCTACCCCTCGCCCCGGGGCCCCCGCAGTGTCGCTACGTCGTCGTGGAGACGGCGTCCTGCGCGGGAGCCTCCCGCCCGACGACGGCGCAGCCCGCCGGGTCCAGCGCGACCGACACCCGCGCTCCCGGCTCGGGTGCCGTGCCGGCCGTCACGGCCACGAGACGTTCGACGCCCGCCGGCCCCTCGACGTCGAGCGTGACCTCGACGCCCCGCGGACGGAACACGGACTCGACCACGGTCGCGGGCCACGTGCGCGCGGTGGTGGTGGCGCCGTCGTCGGGCAGGACGCGGAGCCCGGCCGGCCCCACCGCCACCGACCTGTCAGAACCGGGAGCCCGTTCCCGGGACGCAGGTTCTGACAACTCGCCCGGCAGGAGCGACGACGCGGGCCAGAACGCCTGGTAGCCCAGGAACGTCGCGACCTCGCGCGACGCCGGCGCCCGCCAGAGCTCGGGCGGGGCCGCGACCTGCAGGACCTTCCCGTGCGCCATGACCGCCACGCGGTCGGCGACCTCGAAGGCCTCGTCGTGGTCGTGCGTCACGAAGACGGCGGTCGTGCCGGTCGTGCGGAGCGCGACCCGAAGGTCCGTCGCGAGCCGCTCGCGCAGACCCCGGTCGAGCGCCGACAGCGGCTCGTCGAGGAGCAGCAGCCGCGGCCGGGGCGCCAGTGCACGCGCCAGGGCGACGCGCTGCCGCTCGCCGCCCGAGAGCGTCTCGACCGGTCGCCCCCCGTACCCCTCGAGCCCGACGAGCGTCAGGAGCTCGGCGACCCGCTCCTCGCGCTCGCCTCGCGGCAGGCGCGCGACCCGCAGCCCGTACTCGACGTTCCCGGCGACCGTGCGGTGCGGGAAGAGCTGCCCGTCCTGGAACATCAGCCCGAACCCACGGCGGTGCACCGGCACGCCGTCGAGGTCCCCGCCGTCCCATGTGACCCGGCCCGCAGCGACCGGCTCGAGCCCCGCGACGGCGCGCAGCAGGCTCGACTTGCCGCACCCGCTCGGCCCGAGCAGCGCGAGCGTCTCGCCGCGCGCCACGCCGAGGGACACGCCGTCCACCGCGGTCACCCCGGCGGTGCCGCCGCGGCTCCCGCCGTCGTAGCGGACGACGACGTCCCGCACCGCCAGCCCCTCGCTCACAGCTCACCTCCGTCACGTTCGCCGCGCAGCTGCTCCGCGGCCAGCATCACCACGGCCGTCAGGGCCGCGAGCACGCACGACGCCGCCAGCGCCATGCCGTAGTTCCCCTGCCCCGGGCGGCCGATCAGGTCGAAGATCGCCACGGGCAGGGTCGCCGCGTCCGGGCGCGCGAGGAACGACGTCGCCCCGAACTCCCCCAGGCTCGCCGCGAACGCGAACCCCACCGCGAGCCCCACGGACCGGGCCGCGAACGGCACGTCGACCGTCCGCAGGACGCGGCCCGGCGCCGCCCCGAGGGTCGACGCCGCCTCGCGCAGCCGCGGGTCGATGGCCCGCAGCACGGGCAGCACCGTCCGGACGACGAGCGGGACGGCGACGACGGCCTGCGCGATCGGCACGAGCAGGCCCGACGTGCGCAGGTCGACCGGAAGCCCGAGCGGCTTGTCGAGCGTGACGAGGAAGCCGAAGCCCACCGTCACCGCCGACACGCCCAGCGGCAGCATGAACAGCGAGTCCAGCGTCGCGACCGCACGGCGTCCGGCCCGGCGCCGCGGACGCCGCGACACCACCAGCGCCACCAGGCCACCGACCACGAGCGCGATCACGGTGGCGACCAGCGCGATGCGCACCGAGTTCCACGTCGCGTCCCAGACGGTGACGCTCAGCGCCCCGCGGTCTCCCGTCGAGCCCAGGGCGCGGTAGTTCCCCAGCGACCACGCGCCGTCGACGTGCAACGACCGGACCAGGAGGTTCACCAGCGGCGTCGCCAGCAGGACCACGCCCACGGCGACCGTCACCGCGAACGGCACCAAGTCGCCCCCGACGACCGACCGCGTCCCGTCGGGCCCGCGCCCCCACAGGCGCAGCCGCCGGTCCGACGCCCGGTCCGAGCCCAGGCTCAGCGCGCGCTCGCGCCGGGCGCGCGTCCGCGACGCCACGAGCAGCACCACCGCCACCACCACCAGCTGCACGACCGACAGCACCGACGCCGTCCGCAGGTCCAGGAACTGGGTCGTCTGGATCCAGATCTCCGTCTCGATCGTCCCGAAGCGCAGGCCGCCCAGCACCAGCACCACGCCGAACGCCGTCGCGCAGAACAGGAACACGATGCTCGCGGCGCTCGCGATCGCCGGTGCCAGCGCGGGCAGCGTGACCGTCCGGAAGGCCCGCCACGACGACGCCCCGAGCGCCCGCGCGGCCTGCTCGGCGCGCGGGTCCAGGCGCGCCCACAGGCCACCGACCGTCCGCACCACCACCGAGTAGTTGAAGAACACCAGCGCCAGCACGATCGCCGTGAACGTCCCGTCGAGGTGCAGGAACCCCAGCGGGCCACCCTCCACCAGCAACGACCGGAAGGCCACGCCCACCACGACCGTCGGCAGCACGAACGGCACCGTCACCAGCGCCCGCACCAGACCGCGCCCCGGCCAGCGGCACCGGAACAGCACGTACGCGCCGGGCACGCCCAGACCCACCGACAGCACCGTCCCCAGCACCGCCTGCCCCAGCGTCAGCCCGATGATGCGCCACGTCCGCGGGGTGCTGAACACGTCCCCGAACCCGCTCAGGTCCAGGTGCCCGTCCGCGACGAACCCCTTGCCGACGAGCGTGAGGACGGGCCAGGCGAAGAAGACGACGAGGAACGCGAGGGGGATCGCGACGGCGAGCCCCCACGCGGCCACCCGGGCGACCGGGGGGCGGGACCTGTGGGGCGACGGTGGTCCGTCCGGGGCCGGACGGAGCGTGCGCGCGCGACCTACCATCCGGACCCTCGTTCCTCGGGTCCTCCCGCCAGACCCGCCACGGTCGCGCGCACACGCTCCGCCCGACCCCTCAGGTGACCGTCGTCGCCTGCGCCGTCGTGCACCCGGCCGCGCCCGCGCGCTGCCGTTCTCGCCGACGCGTGCGTCCCCAGCCCCCGCAGGGACGCTCCGAACACCCGCGTGGGTGCGCCGGTCGTCCGGCGCACCACCTCACCGCTCACCGCGCACCACCAACCCGCGAAGTACTCCGGATGCCGGGGTACCCCGCGAAGTACTCCGGATGCCGGGGTACCCCGCGAAGTACTCCGGCTGCCGGGGTACCTCGCGAGGTAGACCGGCCGCCCGCATACCTCGCGAAGTACTCCGGATGCCGGGGTACCTCGCGAAGTAGACCGGCCGCCCGCATACCTCGCGAGAGGCCGGAATCTGCTGCTCCCGGGCGCGCAGGACCGCGGATTTCGGATTCTCGGCGCGCGGCACCGAGGTGCCGGATGGAAGATCGCGCACCACTCTCCCGGACCTCGCCCAGGACAGGACCACAGGAACGATCAGCCAACGACAGCAGCCGTCCAGTCCTTGATCCAGCGCTCACGGTTCGCGGTGATGTCCTCGGCGGGCACGTCGAACGGCGTCGTCGCGAGCGGCGCGAACTTCTTCCAGGCGGCCGGGATCGTGGCGGCCGGGTCGACGGGGTACATGTACATGAGGTCGGGGATCGTGGACTGGACCTCGGTGGACTGCAGCCAGTCGACGACCTTCGCGGCGGCGGCGGGGTTCTTGGCGCCGGCGAGCACGCCCGCGTACTCGACCTGCCGGAAGCAGGTGTCGAGGAGCGCGCCGGTCGTGGTGGTCGCCTTGTCCTTGCTGAGCGTGAACGCGGGCGACGACGAGTACGACAGCACGATGGGCCGCGGGCCCTTGCCGTCGGCGCCGGAGAAGTCGGTGTAGTACGCGTCCTCCCAGCCCTGGTCGACCTTGAGCCCGTTGGCCTTGAGCGCCTTCCAGTAGTCGAGGTAGCCGTCCTCGCCCTTGGCGCCGACGGTGGCGAGGAGGAACGCGAGCCCGGGCGACGACGTCGCGGGGTTCTCGACGACGGTCAGGTCCTTGTAGGCGGGCTGGGTGAGGTCGTCGAGGGTCTTCGGCTCGGCGACGCCCTTCTTCGTGAACCAGGCGTGGTCGACGTTGAGGCACACGTCGCCGTAGTCGATGGGCGTGAGCTGCTGCTTCCCGTCGCTGCCGTCGACGGCGTACCGCTGGGCTTCGGCGGGCTGGGCGCCGGGCGTGTGGTCGGCGAGGACGCCGGCGTCGACGGCGCGGGTGGCGAACGTGTTGTCGATGCCGAACACGGCGTCGCCGAGGGGCGAGTCCTTGGTGAGGACGAGCTGGTTGGTGAGCTGTCCGGCGTCGCCCTGCTTGACGAGCTTGACGGTGATGCCGGTCTGCTTCTCGAACGCGGCGAGCTGCTTCTTGTCGACGGAGAACGAGTCGTGCGTGACGAGCGTGACGGGCCCGGTCGCGGGCCCCGCGCTGGTGCCGCCGGCCGACGGTGCTGCTGCGCCGTCGTCGGACGTGCAGCCCGCGAGGGCGAGGCTGAGGGCGAGGGTGCCGGCGAGCAGGGCGGCGCGGCGGGTGGTGTGCTGCAACGTGTCCTCCACATGGTGCTGGAGGGGCGTGCGTGGTGTTCGTCGGGCGGCTGCTCGACGGGCGCCACGACGGAAGAGATTCCCGACTTCCTCCACCGGTACTAACCGGGTCAGGTTCGAGGGTCTGCGGTGGTCCCGCACTCTCAGCGCCCATCCGCGGTGCGGACGACGCTCCCCTGTCGTTCGCCCCCCAGCCTACCGCCCGGGCGGGCGCCCCGGGGTCCCCGGGCACGGGCCAGGGGGTCACCCTGGGGCGACCGGGGTGGGTCCCGCGGCACGGTGGTTCCAGGTCGCCGGACGGCGCACCGAGCACCACTGGACAAGGAGCTGATCATGGTGGACTTCAAGGTCGAGATCGTCGTTCTTCCCGTCTCGGACGTGGACCGCGCGAAGGCGTTCTACGAGAAGGCGTTCGGCGTCCCCGTGGACGTCGACTACGCGGGCCCGAACGGGTTCCGCATCGTGCACCTGACGCCCACGGGCTCGCTGGCGTCGCTCGTCTTCGGCAGCGGGATCACGGACGAGACGCCGGGCACGTCGGCGGCGGTCCACCTCGTGGTGGACGACGTCGTCGAGGCCCGCAAGGAGCTCGAGGCGCGCGGGGTCGAGGTGAGCGAGGTCTTCCACGACGCGGGCGGCGTCTTCCACCACAGCGGGACGACGGACCGCGTCCCGGGCCCGCAGCCGGAGCGCCGGTCGTACGGGTCGTGGTTCTCGTTCGCCGACCCGGACGGCAACGAGCTGTACGTGCAGGAGGTCACGAGCCGCGGCGCGGGCCGCGTCAAGCACGTGATCTACCGGTCGGTCGACGAGGTCGAGGCCGCGCTGCGGGACGCTGCGGAGGCGCACGGGCGCCACGAGCAGGAGCTCGGCCACGCCGACGAGAACTGGCCGGCCTGGTACGCGACGCACATGGCGCAGCAGGCGGGCCTCGCGGAGTGAGGTTCGCGCGACGCCTCCTGACCGGCGAGGATGGTGCCCCGTCCGCGTTGACCAGGAGGCGCCGTGCCGATCCCGACCGCTCCCGCCGGCCCGAGCGGCGGCCCGACCCGGCCCGCGCTGCGCGGCCGGGCCACTGAGCTCGCCGACCTCGACGGCGTCCTGCGTGACGTGCGGTCGGGCCGGAGCCGGGTGCTCGTCGTCCGGGGCGAGGCGGGCGTGGGAAAGACGGCCCTCCTCGACCGTCTCGTCGACGACGCGTCCCGCTGCCGGGTGGTGCGCGCGGCCGGTGTCGAGGCCGAGTCGGAGGTCGCGTACGCCGTCCTGCAGCAGGTCTGCGCCCCGCTCCTGGGCCACCTCGACGCCCTCCCCGAGCCGCAGCGCGAGGCCCTGTCGACGGCGTTCGGGCTGGGCGCGGGCGCGCCGCCCGCGACGCTCGTGATCGGCCTCGCCGTGCTGGGCCTCCTCGCGGAGGCGGCGCAGGAGCACCCGCTGGTGTGCGTCGTCGACGACGTCCAGTGGCTCGACCGGATGTCCGAGGTCGTCCTGACGTTCGTCGCGCGCCGGCTGGACGCCGAGTCGGTGGCGCTCGTCTTCGGTGCGCGCAGCCCCGACGACGGCGGGATGCTCGCCGACCTGCCCGAGCTGCGGCTCGCGGGGCTCGCTGCGCCCGAGGCGCGCGCCCTCCTCGACGCCGTGCTGCCCGGCCCGCTCGACGACGCCGTCCGCGACCGGATCGTCGCGGAGACGGGCGGCAACCCGCTCGCGCTGCTCGAGCTGCCGCGCGACCTGAGCCCGGCCGAGCTGGCGTTCGGCCTGGGCGCCCCGGACGGATCGGTCGCGACCCGCGTCGAGGACGGCTTCGCCGCACGGATCGCGGCGCTCCCGGAGGACACGCGACGCCTGCTGCTCGTCGCCGCGCTCGACCCGGTCGGCGACGTGGGCGTGCTGTGGCGCGCGGCAGACCGGCTGGGCCTGGCGCCGGACGCGCTCGCTCCCGCCCGGGCGGCGGGCTTCGTCGAGGTCGGGGCGCGGGTTCGATTCCGGCACCCCCTCGTGCGGTCGGCGGCGTGGCGGTCGGCCGACCCCGCGGCCCTGCGCGAGGCGCACGGCGTCCTCGCCGACGTGACCGACCAGGCCCAGGAGCCCGACCGGCACGCGTGGCACCGCGCGCACGCCGCCGTCGGGCCGGACGAGGACGTCGCGGCCGAGCTGGAACGGTCCGCGGACCGGGCGACGGCCCGCGGCGGCCGGGTCGCGGCGGCGGTGTTCCTGGAGCGCGCGGCCGCCCTGACGCCGGAGCCGAAGACCCGTGGTGCGCGCGTGCTCGCGGCCGCCGAGGCGCGGTTGCAGGCGGGATCGTTGCGCGAGGTCGCGGACCTCCTCGCCGCCGCGGAGCTCGCCCCGCTCGACCCCGTCCTGCGCGCGACGCTCGAGCGCCTGCGCGCGCAGGCCGCGTTCGCGGCCGACCCGGGCCGTGCCTCGGGCCCGGCGCTGCTCGCCGCGGCGCAGCGGCTCGAGGGACTCGACGTCGCCGCGGCCCGCGAGACCTACCTCGCGGCCCTGGGCGCCGCGATGCACGCCGGACGCGCCGCAGGCGACGAGGGCGCCGCGGTCGCGCGGGCCGCGCTCGCCGTCCCGCCCGGCGACGACGCGACCGGGTTGCTGCTGACCGGGCTCGCCACGTGGTTCGTCGAGGGCCAGGCCGCCGCCGTCGGACCGCTGCGCCGTGGCCTCGCCGCCGTCACGGCCGACGAGGCGCCCGGTCTGCTCTGGCTCGCGGGCCCGCTCGCCCAGGAGGTCGGCGACGACGCGACCTGGTGGCGGCTGACCGAGCAGGCCGTCGACGGAGCCCGTGCGAGCGGCGAGGTGGCGGCGCTCCCGACGGCGCTCACGTTCCGCTCCCTCGCCCTCACCTGGGCCGGACGCGCGGCCGAGGCGTCCGCGCTCAACGCCGAGGCCGAGGCGCTCGCCCAGGCGACGGGCCGACCCCTCCACCCCGCCGGACCGCTCACCCTGACGGCCTACCAGGGTGACGAGCGGGCCGCCGCCCGGGTCCAGGAAGCCGTCGTCGCGGACGCGTCGGCGCGCGGTCAGGGGCGCCTCGTCGGGCTCGCGCACCACAGCCGGGCGCTGCTCCTCAACGGCCTCGGACGCTACCCGGCCGCCCTCGAGGCGGCGCGCGCCGGCGCCGCGTTCGACGACCTCGCCTTCATCTCGTGGACGCTCGTCGAGCTGGGCGAGGCCGCCGCCCGCGCCGGCGACGACGACGCTGCCCGCGAGGCGCGGGACCGGCTGGCCGCCCGCGCGGCGGCGACCGGGACGGACTGGCTGGGCGGGCTGGCGGCGAGCGTCGCCGCCCTCACCGCGCCCGACGACGAGGCGGAGCCGCTCCACCGCGAAGCCCTCGACCGGCTCGCGGCGCCGACCCTCACGCTCCACCGCGCCCGGGCGCAGCTCCAGTACGGCGAGTGGCTGCGCCGTCGGGGGCGGCGGGTGGACGCCCGTGAGCAGCTCCGCGCGGCGCACGAGGCGTTCACCGCGTCCGACGCGCGGGCGTTCGCGGACCGGGCCGCGCGCGAGCTCGCCGCGACCGGCGAGACGGTCCGCAAGCGCACGACCGGGGCCGACGAGGACCTGACCGCCCAGGAGGCCCAGATCGCCCGCCTCGCTGTCGCGGGCCGGACCAACCCCGAGATCGGCGCCGTCCTGTTCCTCAGCCCTCGCACCGTCGAGTGGCACCTGCGGAAGGTCTTCGCCAAGCTCGGCGTCTCGTCGCGCCGGGAGCTCGCGGGGGCGCTCGCGCGCTGACCCACCGACCTGCCGTTTCGTCCGCGCGGTGGCAGGCTCCAAGCATGTCGGACGACGACCTCACCCGTCGCAACCCGGTCGCCCGCGCGATGGCGTGGGTCCTCAACACCCGGTGGGTGGTGCGTGCGCCGATCACGCTGTTCCGGTGCGGGCTGGGCTTCCTCTTCGGCGGGCGTCTCATGATGCTGACCCACCGGGGTCGGAGGAGCGGGCAGCGACGCTACGTGGTGCTGGAGGTCGTGGACCGCCCGTCGCGGGACGTCGTCGTCATCGCGTCCGGGTTCGGGGAGCGCGCGCAGTGGTACCGCAACCTCGAGGCCGACCCGCGCTGCCTCGTGAGCGTGGGCGTCCGGGTGAACGCGCCCGCGGTCGCGCGCCTCCTGCCCGACGACGCGAGCGCCGCCGCGCTGGAACGCTACGCCGCCCGCTACCCGCGCTCCTGGAAGGAGCTGCGGCGCGCGATCACCGCGTCGACCGGGGACCCGGGGTCGAAGATCCCAATCGTCCGGCTCGAGCTCCGCTGAACCGCTCGCACGACCGCCGCACCGCCTCTGCCCCCGCCGACGGCGGCGCTCGGTTCGCCGACGGCGACGCTCAGTTCGCCGACGGCGACGCTCAGTTCGCTGAGGGCGACGCTCGGACGACATGTGACCACCCACCGGGGTTGTCGCCGACCATGCGGTTGTCCACCCCGAGGACTCCAACCTGGTGGGCAAACCCCCTGGTCGCCGAGTGCCATGGTGCCTCAGCGCATGCTCGGCACGACTCCGCCGGAGCACCGATGGCGACGCATCGTTTGCGTTCGCGTCGCGCGACCATGCGGTTGCCGCCCTGAGCACCCGCGAGCATGGGATCACGCGCGTGCTCGGCGTCGACAAGGGGGTCTGCTCGAACGTCACCCTCGGCGAACCGCACGTCACCCTCGCCGAAGCGAGCGTCACCGTCGGCGAACCCAGCGTCGCCCTCGGCGACGGGGGTGCACGGGCGCCGGTCAGGGGGTCAGCGGCCAGAAGACGGGGATCAGCAGGACGCACACCACGAGCCAGGCGAGCATCGTGACGATCCCAAGCTTCCAGTAGTCGCCGAAGCGGTAGCCGCCCGGCCCCATCACCATCATGTTGGCGGGCGTCGCGATCGGCGTGAGGAACGACGCCGCCCCGGCGACGGCGACGAGCATGAGGACGGGCGCGAGCGCGGTCCCGGTCTCGGCGGCCGCGGAGACGGCGATGGGCGTGACGATGAGAACGGTCGCCGTGTTGGACACGACCTGCCCGAGCACGGCGGTGAGGACGAACAGCGCGATCAGGAGCACGTGGGGGTTCCCGGCCGGCACGACGCCGACGATCGCGTTCGCGATGCTGTCGGCTGCGCCGGAGTCCTGGATCGCGACGGACAGCGGGATGAGTCCGCCGACGAGCACGACGGTCTCCCAGGAGACGGCCCGGTAGGCCTGCTGCGGGGTGACGACGCGCAGCAGCACCATCCCGGCTGCGCCCACGAGACCGGCGATCGCGGGCGGCGCGGCGCCGGTGGCGAGCAGGACCACGGTCGCCGCGAGCACCCCGAGCGCCCGCCACGCCCGCGCGCCCAGGGGCACGAGCTGGCGTCGGACGAGCTCGGGGCTGTCGACGACGAGCAGCTCCTCGGACCGGGCGAGCGCCTCGACGTCGGGCCACGCGCCGTGGACGAGCATCGCGTCGCCCTCCTGGAGGTCGACGCCGTCGAGCCCGGTGTCGTGGCCGAGGCGACGGATCCCGAGGACGGTCACGCCGTTGCGCGTGAAACCGGGGAACCGCCGGCTCCCGACGAGGGGCGAGCGCGGCGGCACCACGACCTCCGCGACGCCACGGTCCCTGCTGACGAGCCGGCTCGGGGTCGCGCGCGTGAGCGGGGTGCTGAGGACTCGCAGGCCCGAGGCGTCGGTGAGGCCCGTGACGGACGACGACGCGCCGCTCACCACGACGGTGTCCCCGTCGGCGAGCTCGCGGTCGACGCCGTGCCCCGCGCCGGTCGCGTCCTGCACGCCGACCACGCGGCCGTCGTCGGCGTCGACGAGGTCCTCGGCGCGCCGCCCGAGGGCCGCGGAGCCGCCGGGGACGCGCAGGCGGTAGAAGCCCTGGTCGAGCTCGTAGTGCGCGGCGACGACGGCGGGGTGGGCCGAGTAGTCGGCGGGGAGGTCGGACGGCGTGCGGTGCGGGAGGAGGCGGGGCCCGAGGCGCCAGGCGACCAGGACCGTGACCGCGAGGAGTGGCAGCCCGACGAGCGCGAACTCGAAGAACCCGAACCCGTTGCCCGTCTGCTCCTTGAGCGACTGCGAGACGATCACGTTGACGGTGCTGCCGGAGAGCGCGAGCAGGGCCCCGACGCTGGCCCCGAACGCCAAGGGCATCGCGAGCTGGGAGGTCGCCGTGCCCGAGCGCCTCGCGGCGACGACCATGATCGGCAGGAGCGCGGCGGCCGAGCCGTTCGGGGTCACGAGGGCGGCCATGACGGCGGCGAGGACGACGAGCGCGACGAGGAGCCCGGACCGTCCCGTGCCGACGCGCTCGAGGAGCTGCTGCCCCGCCCACGCGGTGACGCCCGTCGCCTCGAGGCCCTCGGCCACGACGAACAGCCCCGCGATGAAGACGACGATCGGGTCGCCGAAGCCGGCGACGGCGGTCGTGGCGTCGACGACACCGGTCGCCCAGAGCGCGAGCGCCGCGAAGATCGCGACGAGGCCGACGGAGAACCGGTTCCAGACGAACAGCGCCACGACGACCCCGAGGACGACGAAGCACCAGGCGCTGTCCGACACGTTCGGACCCTACGCGGGCGGCCCGGGGCTCGCGCGTCGGCTCTCCGGGTCCCGGCGGGCGCTCGGGAGCACTACGGTGGGACCCGACAGCCCGTTACCCACCGGAGGCAGGCCGTGGCCGACCCGAAGCCCCAACCGAAGCCGACCGCGACGTCGCAGATCCTCACGGCGGTGCTCACCGCCGGTGCGGGCTGGGCGGCCCAGAAGCTCGTGCGCACCGTGTGGGCGCGCCGGGCGGGCAGCGCCCCGAAGAACGCGGCCGACCCCAACGTGTCCGCGGTCGCCGCGGTCGTCTTCGCGGCCGTCGCCGCCGCGGTCGGGGCGATCGCGCAGCGTGCCGCGACGCGCGGGGCGGAGCGGGTCGCCGCGCGGATCCACGCACCGGGTGCGAAGACGGTCGAGTCGACCCTGCGCGACTCCTCGAACGCGGAGCTCTGACGCCGTGGCGATCGTGAACGACGCGACCCCGCTGGACGACCTCCGTGGCCTCTACCCGGAGCTCGAGCCGTACGCGAGCGGCATGCTCGACGTCGGCGACGGGCAGCAGGTCTACTGGGAGACGTCGGGCAACCCCGAGGGCAAGCCGGCCGTGTTCCTGCACGGCGGCCCGGGCGGCGGCACGTCGCCCGCGCACCGGCGCCTCTTCGACCCCGAGAAGTACCGGATCGTCCTCGTCGACCAGCGGGGCTGCGGGCGCAGCATCCCGCACGCGAGCGAGCCCGACGCCGACCTCGCGACCAACACCACGTGGTACCTCGTGGAGGACCTCGAGGTCCTGCGGGAGCACCTGGGCATCGAGCGCTGGCTCGTCCTGGGCGGCTCGTGGGGTTCGACGCTCGCGCTCGCGTACGCGGAGACCTACCCGGAGCGCGTCACCGAGCTCGTGCTGCGCGGCATCTTCACGCTGCAGCGCCGCGAGCTCGACTGGTACTACGAGGGTGCCGCCGGCCAGCTCTTCCCGGAGCGGTACGCGGACTTCCTCGAGCAGGTGCCGGGCGTCGCGCCGGGCGACCGGATCGCCGCCTACCACCGCCTGCTGTTCGACCCCGACCCCACGGTCCACGTGCCCGCGGGCAAGGCGTGGACGACGTGGGAGTCGTCGACGTCGTCGCTGTTCGAGAACCCGGACCGGATCGAGGAGTCGGCCCAGGCGGCGCACGCGACCGCGTTCGCGCGGATCGAGAACCACTACTTCGTCCACCACGGCTTCTTCCGCGAGGGGCAGCTGCTCGACGAGGCCCCGTCGCTGCGCGACGTCCCGGGCGTGATCGTCCAGGGCCGCTACGACGTGGTGTGCCCGCCGGTCACGGCGTGGGAGCTGCACCAGGCGTGGCCGGGCTCGGAGCTCGTGATCGTCCCGGACGCGGGCCACGCGTTCGACGAGCCCGGGACGCTCCACCAGCTCATCGAGGCCACGGACCGGTTCGCGACGCGCTGACCACGTCGTCCTGATCGGCCGCGAGCGCCGCGGTGTCCCGCCGGGGCACCGCGGCGCTCGTCGTCGTGGGGGTGTCGCCGGGTTCGACGACGCCGCGCGCCGCGCGGAGATCTCACCCGGCGGCGAGTGTCACGTCCGGGGCATCGCGCCCGTCTCTCAGGTGGGCCGCGACCACGGGGCCCCCGGTGCGTCCGCGGCGGTGCGGGCGCCGCGGCGCCGTCTGACCGAACAACCGTTGACCTGCCAAAACATTACGCTTCAAGCAAACGGAGGCAGTTTCCATTTACTGTTGACGTGCGCCGGAGCGACTGCTGTGCTGGAACCTCACCGCCTCTCCGCCGTCTCTTCACGACGGCGCCCGGCCGGCGACCCACCCGATGACGAGTCCCTGGAGGACGTGTGTCCGAGCACCCATCGGTGAGCTCCGTGGAGGAGCCCGCCCCGACGGCCGTCAAGGACGCCGTCGACGAGCACGTCGCCCCCGACACGGGGACGGCGCCCACCGAGCTGTCGAACTACCCGCGCCGCTGGGCCGCGCTCGCCGTGATCGCCGCCGCGCAGCTCGTGATCATCCTCGACACCTCCATCATGAACGTCGCCCTCCCGTCCGCCGCGAAGGACCTCGCCATCCCGGCCTCGGACCTCCAGTGGGTCGTCACGGCGTACACCCTGGCGTTCGGCGGCCTGCTGCTCCTCGGCGGGCGCATCGCCGACTACGCCGGCCGCAAGCGGATCTTCCTGCTCGGCCTCCTGGGCTTCGCTGCCGCGTCGGCGCTCGGCGGCGCCGCGCAGGGCGAGGGGACGCTCATCGGCGCCCGCGCGATCCAGGGCGCGTTCGGCGCGCTGCTGGCGCCCGCGGCGCTCGCCCTGATCACCGTGATGTTCACCGAGTCGCACGAGCGCGCCAAGGCGTTCGGCGTGTTCGGCGCCATCGCCGGTGGTGGTTCGGCCGTCGGCCTCATCGCGGGCGGTGTCCTCACGGACTCCCTGGACTGGCGCTGGTGCCTCTTCGTGAACGTGCCCGTCGCGATCATCGCGGCGCTGTTCGCGCTCCGGATCGTGCCCGAGTCCAAGGCGCACGGCGACAGGAAGCTCGACATCCCGGGCGCTGTGCTCTCGATCGTCGGTCTCGCGACGCTCGTCTACGCGTTCACCGAGGCGTCGAAGCAGAAGACGCTGCCGAACGGCAGCGTCACGACCGTCGGGTGGACCGACTCGCTGGTCCTGACCCTGCTGGCCGTCGCCGTCGTCGCGCTCGTCGCGTTCGTCGTCGTGGAGACCCGCGTCGCGAACCCGCTCCTGCCGATGCGCGTCGCCCTCGACCGGAACCGCGGCGGCTCCTACCTGATCTTCCTGCTGGTGGGCGCCGGGCTGTTCGCGATGTTCTTCTTCCTCAGCCTGTTCCTCCAGCAGGTCCTGGCCTGGTCGCCGCTCAAGTCCGGCCTGGCGCTCCTGCCGTTCAGCCTCGGGATCATCGTCATGGCGGGCATCGTGTCGCGGCTCCTGCCCCGGTTCGGGCCCCGCCCGCTCATGATCGCCGGCCTCGCGCTCGCGACCGCCGGCATGCTCCTGCTGATCCGGACGAGCCCCGACTCGTCGTACGTGAGCACGGCCCTGCCCGCGATGATCGTGATCAGCCTCGGCATGGCCCTGGTGTTCATCCCGGCGTCGTCGACGGCGCTCGTGGGCGTCCAGCCGCACGACGCGGGCGTCGCGTCCGCCCTGCTCAACACCGCGCAGCAGGTCGGCGGCTCGCTCGGGCTCGCGCTGCTCAGCACGCTGTCGATCTCGGCGTCGTCGTCCAAGCTCACGGACCTCATCAGCGGCGGCGCGGACCCCAAGGACGTCGCCGCGCAGCACACCGCCAGCGTGTACGGCTTCCACACCGGTTACTTCTGGGGTGCGATGCTCTTCGCGATCGGCCTGCTGGTGGCGATCTTCCTCATCAACGCGAAGAAGGACGCGCTCCCCGCCGAGGGCGCGGTCGCGGCCGGCTGAGCCTCGACCACCCACCTGCACACACGGGCGACGCCCCCACCACCTTGCCGGTGGTGGGGGCGTCGTCCGTGTGCGGGACCTCGGTCAGGTACGGCTCCGCCCTCGTCCGACCAGGGCGAAGATGAGGCCAATCACCAGCACGGCGATCCCGATCCAGAGGAACACGTGTCCCAAGGAGGTGAAGCCCAGGATGAGCAGGACGACACCGATAAGAAGGATGATCAACCAGGCAGCCACAGAGGCCTCCTCTCGTCGTCGACGCCATTCGCGTCGGCCACTTCGACCTTGACGCAACCTCGCAACCTACGCATCTCAGGGCGAAGACTGCCCTGGGCGCGCGCCCTTCGCCTCGAGGTAGTCCCGGAGCACCGTCGCGTTCGCGGTCGCCGGGTCGTGCGCCCCGAACAGGAGCGTCACGGTCGGGTGACCGGCTCCCCACCCGAGCGCGTGCTCGACGGCGTCCGGCCGGGCGTCCAGCTCGGCCCGGAACCGGGTCGCGAACTCGTCGAACCTCGCCGGGTCGTGCCCGTACCAGCGCCGTAGCTCGTCCGACGGCGCGACCTCCTTGTCCCACTCGTCGAGGTGCGCCCTCTCCTTGCTGATGCCGCGCGGCCAGAGCCGGTCGACGAGGACGCGGTACCCGTCGTCGTCGGCGGGCGGCTCGTAGACCCGCTTGATCCGGTAGCCCATGCCCTCAGGCTCCCACCGCCCCCGTGGGCCCGCAGGTCCCGCGAAGTACCCCGGCACCCGGGGTACTTCGCGAAGTACCCCGGATACCGGGGTACTTCGGGGGGTCGACGACGCTCGCACAGGTGGCAGACAGGCACGCGACAGTACCGTGCCAGACCCCCTCCCTACGGTCGGTCCGCCCGGGACGTCCGCTCCCGGACCGCTCGACCGACGAGGGAGATCATGGGAGCCGCAATCCACCGCGTCTGGGCCCGGCCACGGGGCCGGGCGCTCACCGTCGGGATCGTCGCCGCGATCCTCGTCGCCGCCGGCGTCGTCTGCTGGCTGGTCCTGCGGCCCTCGGGCGACGCGGCGGCGTCCCCGGCCATCAAGCAGGTCACGCAGACCGCGACCGTCGGCACGTCGACGTTCGAGAAGTCGGTGTCCGCGACGGGCTCGCTCACCCCGACGGTCGACGAGGACGTGAGCTTCGCGGCGTCCGGCACGGTCACGTCCGTGAAGGTGGCCGAGGGCGACACCGTGAAGAAGGGCGACGTCCTCGCGACGATCGACACCCTTCAGCTCAAGGCCGACCTGCTGTCCGCGAAGGCGGACCTCGCGACGGCGAAGGCGGACCTCGCGTCCGCCGAGGACGCCGACGACGGCACGGACGCGGCCGAGCAGCAGGTCTCCGCGAAGAAGGCGGCGGTCGAGGTCGCGCAGTCGGCCGAGGACGACGCCGAGGACGCCATGGACGGCGCGACCCTCACGGCTCCGGCCTCGGGCCTCGTGACCGCCGTGAACGTCGCCAAGGGCGACGCCGTCACCGGCACGTCGACGGGCTCGTCCGGCTCGGGCAGCGGCGGCTCGGGCACGGGTGCGGCCGCCGGCAGCGGTTCCGGCGGCGCCGGCGGCACCGGGTCGTCGAGCGCCAGCAGCTCGTCGACCTCGACGGCGCCGTTCACGATCGTCGGGACGAGCTCGTGGGAGGTCGCGGTCAGCGTCGGCGAGGACGACGTCGCGAACGTCGCCAAGGGCGACCAGGTCGAGCTCACGGGCGACGACCTGACCGACACCGTCTACGGCACGGTCTCTTCCGTGGGCCTGCTGCCGTCCACGAGCTCCGGTTCCGTCAGCTACCCCGTGACCGTCAAGGTCACCGGCTCCCCCAAGGGCCTGCACGACGGCGTCTCCGTGACCGCGAAGATCGTCTACGAGCGGCGCACGGACGTGCTGTCCGTGCCGTCCGCCGCGGTCACGACGACGGACGGCACCTCGACGGTGCTCGTCGTGGGGGACGACGGCAAGACCACCAAGACGACCGTCACCGTCGGCGAGACCAGCGGCCAGAGCGTCGAGATCACGAAGGGCCTCACCGCGGGCCAGAAGATCCAGTACACGCAGACCGTCATCACGCCCGGCGGCACGTCCGGCCGGACGGGGAACCAGCAGAACGGCGAGTTCCCGAACTTCGGCGGCGGCGAGGGCGGTGGCCGCGGCTACGGCGGGTACGGCGGCGGCGCCGGAGGTCAGGGGGGCGGCCAGGGCGGCCCGCCGGCGGGCTTCGGCGGCGGCCAGCAGGGCGGCGGCCAGTGACCGCGACGCTCACCGGCCCGGCGACCAGGACGACACCCGGGGCACCCCCGGTCATCGACCTGCGAGGCGGCCGCAAGACCTACACCACCGGCTCCATCATGTTCGAAGCCCTGCGCGGCGTCGACGTGCGGATCGAGCGCGGCGAGTACGTCGCGATCATGGGCCCGTCGGGCTCGGGCAAGTCGACGCTCATGAACGTCCTCGGCTGCCTCGACGTCCTCACGTCGGGCACGTACCGGCTCGCGGGCCACGACGTCGGCGACCTCGACGAGGTCGAGCTCGCCCAGATCCGCAACGAGGAGATCGGCTTCGTCTTCCAGCAGTTCCATCTGCTGCCTTCTCTGGCGTCGTGGCGCAACGTCGAGCTGCCCCTCATGTACCGCGGGGTGGCCCGCAACGAGCGGCGCGACCGCGCCGCGGCGGCGCTCGAGCGTGTCGGGCTGGGCGACCGGCTCGACAACCGTCCGGGAGAGCTGTCCGGCGGCCAGCAGCAGCGGGTCGCCGTGGCGCGGGCGCTCGTCGGGGAGCCCGCGCTCATCCTCGCGGACGAGCCCACCGGCAATCTCGACACCGCCTCGACCGAGGACGTCCTCGCACTCTTCGACGAGTTGCACGGGCAGGGCCGCACGATCGTGCTCATCACGCACGAGCCGGAGGTCGCCGAGCGCGCACGGCGCGTGGTGCGCGTGCGCGACGGCCTGATCCAGGGCGACGGCCCGGCGTCGGCGCTGCACGACGACCGCGGCTACCTCCACCACGACGCCCCGGCCGCGGCGCCTGCGGCCCCGTCCACTACCCTCCGCACCGACGACACCCAGGAGCTGAGATGAGCTGGGGCGAGACCCTCGCGACCGGCTGGCACGCCATCCGCGCGCACTCGATGCGGTCCCTGCTGACGGTCCTCGGCATCCTCATCGGGATCGCCGCGGTCATCCTCACGGTCGGTCTGGGGCTGGGCACGCAGAAGGACGTGAGCGCGCAGATCAGCTCGCTCGGCTCCAACCTGCTCATCGTGTCCCCGGGCTCCACGACATCGTCCGCGGGCGTCCGCGGCGGGTTCGGCTCGTCGACGACGCTCACCACGTCCGACGCGTCCGCCCTCACCTCGAAGACGGCCGCGCCCGACGTCGAGGCCGTCGCCGCGGAGAAGTCGTCGTCCGAGTCGCTGGTCAACGGCGACACGAACTGGACCTCGACGGTCGTCGGCACGACGCCGTCGTGGCTGGACGTCCGGTCGCGGACCGTCGCGCAGGGCCGGTTCCTCACCGCGGCGGACGAGACGGACCGCACGACGAACATCGTGCTGGGCTCCGAGACGGCGACCGAGCTGTTCGGCAGCCCGCGCGCGGTCGGGCGGACGCTCACGATCAACGACGTCACGTTCACGGTCGTCGGGGTCCTCGAGCCGGCCGGCTCCAGCAGCTCGGACAACCTCGACGACACCGCCGTGGTGCCGATGAGCACGATGCAGAACACGATCGTCGGCGGCACGACCCGGACCGCGGTCTCGACCATCTACGTCAAGGCCGTCGGGACGGACGAGATCTCGGCCGCCTACCAGGAGACGCAACAGCTGCTGCTCAACCTGCACGGCATCACCGACGCCGACGACGCGGACTTCACCGTGAGCAGCCAGGACGCCCTCGTCTCGACCGCGACGTCCGTCTACCGGACGCTGACCGTCCTGCTCACGGGCATCGCGGCGCTGTCGCTGCTCGTCGGCGGGATCGGGGTCATGAACATCATGCTCGTGTCCGTCACGGAGCGGACCCGCGAGATCGGCCTGCGCAAGGCGCTGGGCGCCCCGCCGGTCGCGATCCGGCGCCAGTTCCTCACCGAGGCGTCGGTCCTCGGCCTGGGCGGCGGGCTCGTCGGGGCGGCGCTCGGCATCGCCGCGGCGAAGCTCCTGCCGAGCGTCCTGGACTCGTCGATCGTCGTGTCCCCCACGGCCGTCGTCGGCTCGATCGTCATCGCGGTCGGCATCGGCCTCGTGTTCGGCGTCTACCCCGCGGTCCGCGCCGCGCGCCTCGCCCCGATCGACGCCCTGAGGAGCGAGTGATGACCCGTTCCCGACCCGCGGCGCACGCCGCCTCGCACACCCCCGACTCCGTCGACCCAGGAGCTGCCATGTCACCGGTCCGTCCCACCTCCCGCCGGGCGTCGCGCGCCGCGCGCCCGTCCCTCGTCCTCGCCGCGACGGGCGTCGCCGCGGCGGTCGCGCTCTCGCTCGCGGCGTGCTCGTCGGGCTCCGGCGCGGACGGCGGCACCCAGGTGAACGCCGCCCAGGGCGAGGGGCAGCAGAACCCGCAAGGCCAGCAGGGCGAGGGCCAGGGTGCCCCCGGCCAGGGCGGCGGGCAGGGCGGCGGCCAGCGGCCGGGGACGTCCGGCGAGGTCGCGGCGGTCTCCGGCTCGACGGCGCAGGTGCAGTCGACGGACGCCCAGACCGCCGTCTCGTGGACGTCGTCCACCAAGGTCACCCAGCAGGTCGCGGGCACGCTCGCGAACGTCAAGGCCGGCGCGTGCGTCGTCGTGACCTCGGCGAGCAGCGTCGCAGGCTCCGGCTCGTCGTCGGGCGGCACGGCCTCCGCGGACGACCCGATCGCCGCGGCCACCGTCGTCGTGCAGTCCACCTCGGGTGACTGCACCACCGGCATGCGCGGCGGGTTCGGCGGCGGGGCGGGCGGCACACGGCCGCCGGGCGCGCCGACCGGCGCCACCGGCGAGATGCCTCAGGGCATGCCGACGGACCTGCCGTCGGGCGCGCCCACCGGCGGCGCCGGCGGGCGGGGCGCGGGCGGCTTCGGCGGCTTCGCGACCGGCAAGGTCACCTCGGTCTCCGCGGCGGGCTTCACCGTCGAGCAGACCGGCTTCGGCCAGGACGCGACCGCCACCGAGCGCCAGGTCACGGTCGGCTCCTCCACCACCTACACCGTCACCAAGACCGCGAAGACGTCGGCCATCAAGGTCGGCCTCTGCCTCACCGCGCAGGGCGAGACGGACTCCAAGGGCACCGTGAAGGCGACCACGATCGCGCTCAGCACCAAGGGCGACGACGGCTGCTCGGCCGGCTTCGGCGGGTTCGGCGGGTTCCGCGGCGGCCAGGGCGGTCAGCAGGGTGGCCGGTCGGGCGAGCAGGGCGGCACCGATGCCTGACCAGCCGATCGCCCCGCACGAGCTCGAGCCGTCCTCCCCCGGGCACGCCCGCTCGACCGCACGGTCGAAGCGGCGCCGTGCCCGACGCCGCCGGGTCCTCGTCGCCGGTGTCACGACGGTCGCGCTCGTCGCCGTCGCGGGCGGCGCGTACGCGTTCACGCGCGGCGACGACACCCGGTACCGCACCACGCCCGTCACGACCGGCACCGTGAACCAGACGATCGCCGCGACCGGCACCGTGGCGTCCGCGTCGCGCGACGACGCCGCGTTCTCCGTGGCGGGCACCGTCGGCAGCGTGAAGGTGCAGGTCGGCGACACGGTCAAGGCCGGCCAGGTCCTCGCGACGCTCGACACATCCGACCTCGACGACGCCGTCACGTCCGCCGAGGACACGCTCACCTCCGCGAAGCAACAGCTCGCGGACGACCTCGACGCGCAGACGAGCGCGAGCTCGAGCACGTCGTCGTCGACCGAGGGCGCCGCGTACGTCGCGCCGTCGGGGTCCGGGACCGCGAGCACCGTCGCGTACGTGACGGTCGCGCGGACCACGCCCGTCGCGGCGTCGGGCTCGGACGCCGTGGACGCCGCGAAGAAGAAGGTCCAGGCGGCGCAGGACGCGCTGCTCGCCCAGTACGACACCGTGACGCAGGCGCTCGCCGCGAGCTCGGACGGCATCACCGCGTCCGGCACGACGTGCGCCACGTTCCTCGCGGGCACGACGTCCGGCTCGGACGGGTCCACGCCCACGTCGAGCCCCACCGCGTCGGGCTCGACCGGCTCGACGTCCTCGGACGGCGACCTCGCCGCCGCCCTCGCCGACTGCCAGGACGCCGTGAAGGGCGTGCTCAGCGACCAGCAGACCGTCGACGACGCGCAGCAGAAGCTGCTCACCCTGGCGACGGACCTCGACGACGCCGTCGCCGCGCTCCAGAAGGCCGTCGCCGCCGCGGGCTCGACGTCGGGCTCGGGTTCCCCGAGCACCGGGTCCGGCTCGGGGTCCTCGTCGGGCACGCCGAGCGGGTCGGGCTCGGGCTCGTCCGGGGCTTCGGGCGCGGGCTCGTCCGGCTCGCGCGCGACGTCGGGCACGGGGACGCCGTCGGGCTCCGGCTCGAAGGGCTCCGGCGGCACCGGTTCCGGGCTGCCGTCGGGCTCGGGCGGAGGCGCCACCGGTTCGGGGTCGGGCGCGACCGGCTCCGGCGGCCAGTCGGGCTTCGGCTCGGGCTCGGGCTCGAGCGCCGGCAGCGGCGCGGGCGCGACCGGCGGCTCCGGCCAGACGGGCGGGACCGGGTCGGGCTCCCAGGGCTCCGGCCAGGGGACGTCGAGCAGGACAATCACGGCCGAGCAGATCCTCGCCGACCAGGCGAGCGTCGACCTCGCCGAGTCGAAGGTCGCGATCGCCGAGGACGCCCGGCAGCGCTACCAGCTCACGAGCCGGATCTCCGGGACCGTCGCCCAGGTCGCACTGGCCAAGGGCGACGCGGTCTCCGCGTCGTCGTCGAGCGCGGTGGTGACGGTCGTCGGGAAGAACGGGTACGTCGTCGACGCGACCGTCCCGCTCACCAAGGTGTCCCTGCTGAAGACCGGCCAGACCGCCGACGTCAGCATCGTCGGAGCCACGAAGAAGCTCGGCGGCACCGTCAGCAGCATCGGCGTGGTCAACCAGTCCGAGACGTCGACGCCGTCGTACACGGTGTCGATCACCCTCGACGACGCGTCGAAGAAGCTCTACGACGGCTCGTCCGCGCAGCTCGAGATCGCCGTCGCGGCGGCGAAGGACGCGACGGTCGTCCCGACGTCGGCCGTGACGGTGTCCGGCACCCAGCACACCGTGCAGGTGCTCCGGGACGGCAAGCCGACGACCGTCGCGGTCGAGGTCGGCGCCGTCGGGAGCGACGTCACGCAGATCACGTCGGGTCTGAAGAAGGGCGACACCGTGATCCTCGCGGACCTCACGAAGGACGTCACGAGCGGCAGCTCGGACAGCTCCACGAGCGGGCTGGGCGGGCTCGGCGGCAACCAGGGCCGGGGCGGCGGCCAGCTCCCGGGAGGGACCTTCGTCGGCGGGCCCGGCGGGTTCGGCGGCGGCGCCCCGTGACGCACGTCTGACGACCGGCACGACGAAGGGACCCCCGGCACCGAGGGTCCCTTCGTCGTCCTACCGACGCTGACGCGCCGAGGCCGGTTGCGCGGTCAGCCGGTCACGTGCGCGGCGAAGACTCGCAGCTGCGGGTTCGTCGGCAGGGTGACGGACGCGATCTCCTTCCCCGGCGTCAGCGGCACCTGGGTCGCGTAGAGGCTCACCCGCTGGGCGTGGGGGTTGGTCGAACCGGCCGGGCGGTTCCAGTAGGGCGTCGTCGCGACGACCACGGAGCCGGGCACGGCCTGGTTGTAGAACCAGTCGTTGACGTCGACCGCGCCCGACGACGTGGTCCCGTCGGTGTACGTCACCGTGAGGGTGCCCTTCTGCTCGCCGCTGGTCCCGACCGCGAGCAGCGCGAGCGAGGCGCCCGAGCCCGACATCGTCACGGTCTGCCCCGCCGCCGAGACGACGTTCGGTTCCCCGGCCGTGATCTGCGGGAAGACGAGTCCGCCGTACCCGCCGGGGATCGGCTGGCCGGGGACGACCCCGACCGACGCGAGGGCCTGGAGCGAGAACGAGTACCCGGTGCCGTCGAGGTTCCCGGCGGTCTCGTCGGCGTCGTCACTCACCCCGACCGTGTCGTACGCAGCGGCCAGCGACGCGTAGGGGACGGTGACCGCGGCGGTACCTGCCGCGTGGCCACCGACGTACTGCGACGTCGCACGGATCGTGGCGGCTCCCGTGGTCGCGTCAGCAGGCACGGAGACCTTCCAGGTCGCCTGGACCGATGCCCCGGGCGCGACGGCGCGGGTCGTCGTCGGGAGCGACGCGGTGGTCCAGCCGTCCGGCAGCTCCAGGCTCGTGCGCACGTCGCGGGCCGTGGTGGTCGACCCGTTGGTGAACGTCGTCGTGACGTCGACCGTGCTCCCCGCCCGGGCGCCGGCCGGGGCGCCGACCGTCACCGACCGGGGCTGCGTCGTCTTCGTCACCGAGAAGTAGTCCTTCGTCGGCAGGCTCGACGACGAGTCCCCGGCCCGGACCGTGTACGTTCCGGGAGTCAGCGCCCAGCTCTGCGCCTTCGTGTTCCACACCGACGCGTCGCGAGCCGTGATCGTCACGCTGACCTTCTTCGACCGTCCCGGCTCGAGCGTGACCTTCTGGAAGCCGACGAGCGACTTCGGCGGCTCACCCGAGCTCGTGGGCTGCGACAGGTAGAACTGCACGACGTCGGAGCCCGCGACCTTGCCGGTGTTGGTCACCGTCGCCGTCGCCTTCACGGCGCCGCCCTCGGCCATCTTCGCCTGGCTCACGTGCAGTCCCGAGACGCGGAACGTCGTGTACGACAGGCCGTAGCCGAACGGGAACAGAGGCTCGACGTCCTTGGCGTCGTACCACCGGTAGCCGACGTCGAGGCCCTCGGAGTACTCGACCTTCCCGTCGGTGCCGGGGAACTGCGCGTCCGTCGACGCCGGGACGTCCGCGAGGGACTTCGGGAACGTCACCGGGAGCTTCCCTGACGGGTTCGTGTCGCCGAACAGCACCGACGCGATCGCGTTCCCGGCCTCCTGCCCGGGGTACCACGCCTCGACGACGCCGGCGACGTCGTCGACCCACGGCATGGTGACGGCCGAGCCCGTGTTGAGCACGACGACGGTCCGCGGGTTCGCCTTCGCGACGGCCTCGATCAGGGCGTTCTGGTCCGCGGGCAGGTCGATGCTCGTGAGGTCGCTGCCCTCCGACGTCGCGAGGTTCGCGTAGACGACCGCGACGTCCGAGCTCTTGGCGAGCGCGACGGCCTCGGCGGTCGCGTCCGAGCCACCCGGCGGCGTCCACCCGAACTGCATGGCCGACCCGCCACCGCCCTGGTAGTACTCGATCTCGACGGCGACCTTCTGCCCGGCGGTGAGATCCACCGCGTACGTCTTGGTCGTCGCGCCCTGGTCGGCCCAGTTGTCGATGACGCGCGCTCCGTCGAGGGACAGCCGGCTGCCGTCGTCGCTCGTGACGGAGAACGTGTAGGTGCCTGTGGTGGGGGCCGTCAGCGTCCCGGTCCACCGCACCGAGAAGTTCGACGCGGGGACGCCGGCCGCCGGAGGCTGGCCGTTCCACCCGAAGCCGACGTAGGAGTCCGTCCGGGTCACCGTCGGGCTCCCGTTCAGCGTCGTGTTCGTGAAGTACTCGCCGGTGAGCCCGTGCCCCGTGCCGGACGCGGGCGTCAGGTACTGGCTCGGCACCGCCGGGAGCGCGCCGCCACCGATCGTGCTGTAGCCCTGCGCGTACGAGACGGCGACCTCGTCCTCCGCCGCGCGAGCGGTGATGCCGTCGAGCGGGGTCACCGTCCCCGAGCCCTGGGCCCACGCGCTTCCCCCGCCGACGGTCAGCGCGTTGTTGCCCGCGCCGTCACCGATCACGGCGATCGACCGCGTCTTCGGACCCAGCGGAAGGACGCCTCCGTCGTTCTTCAGCAGCACCGTCCCCGCCTCGCTGATCGCCTGGGCGGCCTTCGTGTGCGCCGGGGTGGCGGCGTCGGCGTCGGGAGTCCGCGGCGCGGGGTGGGCGACGAGGTCGAACCGGAACTCCTCGCGGAGGATGCGGGTCACCATGTCGTCGAGGCGGCTCATCGGAACCGTGCCCGCCTGCACGGCGGCCTTGAGCGCCGCCCCGAAGTGCGCGTCGTCGGGCATCTCCATGTCGAGACCGGCGTTGGCGGCGGCCACCGTGCTCTTGGTCCCCCACCAGTCCGACGTGATGAAGCCGTCGAAGCCCTGCTCGCCCTTGAGGATCCCGTTGAGGTAGCCGTTCTCGCAGGCGTTGGTCCCGTTGATCCAGCTGTAGGAGCACATCACGGACGCCGGCTTCGCCTGCTCGACCACCCGGGCGAAGGCCGACGTGTAGATCTCGTGCACCGTCCGGTCGTCCACGACGGCGTTGTCCGGCGCGTTGCCCCGGTTGGTCTCCTGGTTGTAGACGGCGTAGTGCTTGACCTGCGCCATGACGCCCTGGTCCTGGATGCCCGTCACGTCGGCGGCGGCGATCTGCCCGGCGAGGTACGGGTCCTCGCCCATGGACTCGAAGGCTCGTCCCCACCGTGGGTCACGGACGATGTTGATGGTCGGGCTCAACGAGACGTCGACGCCCTTGGTCTTGCCCTCCTGGCCCATCACGGTGCCGTACGCGGTCGCCATCGACGGGTCGAAGCTCGCCGCGAGGCTCGTCTCGGACGGCAGCTGCGTGGTGTTGCCGTCGAAGTTGTTGCCGTTCGGGGTGTTGAGCTTGATCCCGCTCGGCCCGTCGGAGAGCTTGAGCTCGGGCAGGCACAGGCGTGGGACGCCGGCGACGGCGCCCGCGTACGTCGTGTCCGAGATGCCGTGCACGAGCGTGATCTTCTCGTCGAGCGTCATCCGGGCGAGGACCTGCTTCGCCCGGGTCAGGTCCGAGGCGTGCGACGTGACCCACGGACAGGCGGCGCCCGCTGGGGAGGCCGCCGGGCTTGCGGCGAGCGCACCGTGCGCGGGGACGACCAGCGCCCCGGCGACGAGTGCCGTGGCGACGAGGCCGGAGCGACCGCCGCGTCGTCGGGGAGGGGCGGAGGGGTGCGGTACCGACCGTTTCATGCGAGACTCCTGAGCGATTGACAGCGCTGTCAAGGACACCCCGTTGTCTACGGGGTCCCGGACTCCTGTGTCAAGAGCAGGAACGCAAGGTGAGACGCAAGCTTGCAAACACGGGCTGGCGTGGGGGTCTTGACAAAACGACAACGTTGCCAGAAGGTCATTGCGTTCAGGTACTGAACCCATTGGTTGGCACTCGACCTTGTGCGTGCGTCGAAGGAGACACATGACCAGCAAGCGACGTTCCCGACAGCTCGGCCTCCTCACCGGTGCGGCAGTGGCCGCGGTGTGCCTGGTGTCCGCCGGCACGACGACCGCGGGCGCCGCGGTCGACGCGGCGGCACCACCGCCCGACGCCGTCACGGACGCCCCGGCGCTTTCCTTCGCGAACCCGAACACCGAGGCGGCGTTCGGGCCCGCCTACCGTGAGGCCCTCGACAACCTCCTGCGGACGAACACCGTCCCGTTCGACGACGCGACCTACAACCAGAGCGGCCTCATGACCGCGGACCCGGGCACGTTCGTGAAGGCGGGCGGCGGCTACCCGCAGCCGTGGACGCGCGACGCGTCGGTCAACTCGTGGAACGCCGCGAGCCTGCTCGAGCCGGACGTCGCGCGGAACACGCTGTGGTCCGCCGTCGACAAGGACGACCAGGGCCGGCTCCAGGTCAAGCAGGACGACCAGACCTGGGACCAGGTCGTCTGGGTCACCTCCGCGTGGAACCACTACCTCGTGACCGGTGACCGCTCGTTCCTCGCCGACGCCTTCCAGACCGCGAAGAACACCCTCGCGATCCGTCTCGCCGACTCCGACCCGGGCCTGAACCCGGCGTTCGGGCTGTTCACGGGTCCGTCGTTCTTCAACGACGGCGTGGCGGGCTACCCCGCTCCCCCCGCCGACCCGACGGAGTCGCTCGGCTCGGGCTCGTTCTCCTACCCCGGCATCCGGACCGGGATGTTCCTCAGCACCAACGAGCTCTACTACGCAGCCTTCCAGAACGTCGCGAACATGGCGCAGGCCCTCGGGCAGCCGTCGGACGTGGCGGCAGGCTACCGGTCGCAGGCCGCGGCCCTGAAGAAGACCATCAACGAGCGCTTCTGGAACCCGAAGACCGGCCTGTACCGGTACATGGTCCTGCCCGACGGCACGACCGGCGACTACCAGGAGGGCACCGGCCTGGCGTTCGCCATCCTCTTCGGCATCGCCGACGAGCGGCAGACCCGGTCGATCCTCGCGAACACCCACCTCATGGCCCAGGGCGTCGCCGACGTCTACCCGGACTTCGAGCGGTACAGCACGGACCAGCCGGGCCGCCACAACGCCATCGTGTGGCCCGTGGTCGAGGGCTTCTGGGGCTCGGCGGCCGCGCAGGCCGGCGATCAGACGGCCTTCGCGACCAACCTCGCCCGTCTCGCCCACCAGGCCGACGCCAACAGCGGCTTCTGGGAGATCTACAACGGCACGACGGGAGTCGTCGACGGCGGCTACCAGCGGCTCGGCGACGACCTGAAGTTCCACTGGGGCTCGGAGCCCGACCAGACCTGGTCCGCGACGGCGTACCTGCGCCAGCTCTACGACGGCGTGTTCGGCATCGGGTACACCGAGGACGGCCTCGAGCTCACGCCGACCCTGCCGACCGGCTGGGGCGACACCACGCTCTCCGGCCTGCGCTACCGCGACGCCGACCTGACGATCCGCCTGCACGGTGCGGGAGACCGCGTCGCCTCGTTCCGCCTCGACGGCAGGCCGCGCAAGGACGCCGAGATCCCCGCGACGCTCACGGGCCGTCACACGGTCGACGTCACGCTCGTCGGCGCGACGAACGGCGACCGCGACGGCGACGGGCTCAAGGACCGCGCCGACAGCTGCCCCGACCAGGCCGGCACCCGCGTGCTCGACGGCTGTCCCGCCTCGGAGAAGATCCAGTCCGAGGACGCGCTCAACGAGGGCGGCGTGAAGACGAACGTCAACCACACCGGCTACGACGGCGACGCGTTCGTCGACGGCGTCTGGAGCACGGGCGCGTCGTCGACGTACCGGCTGAACCTGCGCCCCGCGCGGTCGACCGGGACCCTCACGATCCGCTACGCGAACGCGAACGGGTCGGACGCGACGCTCAGCCTCTACGTCGACGGGAAGAAGGAGCGACAGCTCGCGCTGCCGTCCAACACCGACGGCAGCTGGGACACGTGGTCCACGTTCCGGCTCCCCGGCCTCACGCTGCACGGCCAGCACCCGACCGTGAGCCTGCGCGTGGACGATGGCGACTCCGGGCGCGTCAACCTCGACTGGGTCGGCTTCGGGTCCTGACGACCGGTTCCCACCCGACCGCAGCCTCTCCAGCACCACCGTCACCCTCACGAGAACGAAGGAGTCCTCATGTCCTCCGCACCACCCCGGCGGGCACGCGCCTCGGCGCGACCGCACGCGAGCAGACGCACGGCGCTCGGACTGATCGCCGCGACCGCCCTCGCCGCCACCACCGCCGCCACCGCGGCGCCGTCCTTCGCCGCGACCACCGGGCACGGGTCCAGCGCGCACGGGTCCACGGCGGCCGCCTCGGCGGTCGTGTCCGGCGACGCGCGCTTCGAGGTCCTGTCCCCGACCCTGATCCGCACCGAGTACGCGGGCGACGCGAAGTTCCTCGACGCGGGCACGTTCAACGCGATCGGGCGTGACGACTTCAACCGCACCCGTTTCACCTCGAAGGTGCGCGACGGCTGGTTGACCATCACCACCGACGCCGCGACGCTGCGCTACAAGGTCGGCTCCGGGCCCTTCACGCCCGACAACCTCTCCCTCTCGCTCCGCACGGGCGACCAGCAGGTCACCGCCGCACCCTGGCCGTCGACGGAGGCACCGCTGTGCGCCGTCGGCGCGCTGTGCGAGGCCGAGGGGCTGCGGCTCGTCGGCGTCGGGACCGCCAAGGACCACAGCGGCGCGACGGGCGACGGCTTCGTCGCCGGGTTCCAGAGCACCGGCAACCAGGTGAGCTTCCGGGTCGAGGCGGCCACGGCGGGCACCTACGACCTCGACCTCCGCTATGCGAACGCCCAGGGCGGCGACGGCAAGAACGTCACCCGGACGCTCAGCGTCAAGGTCGACGACGGCGCCCCGCAGGTCGTGCAGCTCCCCGTCACCGGGAGCTGGGACACGTGGAAGGTCGCGACGGCGTCTCTGAACCTGTCCGCGGGCACGCACACCGTCACGGTGCTCCGGTCGGCGACCGACTCGGGCAACATCAACCTCGACAGCCTCGCCGTCGTCACCCCCGGCGCGGCGTACCCGGGCCCGGGCGCCGCCGTCAGTGCGCCCTGCGCGTTCGGCGAGATCTGCGAGG
This sequence comes from Luteimicrobium sp. NPDC057192, assembly GCF_042670205.1. Taxonomy (NCBI): domain Bacteria; kingdom Bacillati; phylum Actinomycetota; class Actinomycetes; order Micrococcales; genus Luteimicrobium; species Luteimicrobium sp. NPDC057192. The sequence goes on from NZ_JBHUWD010000022.1 coordinate 49,602, forward strand.
CCGAGACCAGCACGCTGAGCGGCGGCGCGAAGGTCGCGCACGACCACAACGACTACTCGGGCACCGGCTTCACCGCGGGCCTCGAGAAGGCGGGCGCGGCCGACACGGTCTCCGTGACGGACGTCCCCAAGGCGGGCGACTACACGCTCCAGGTCCGGTACGCGAACTGGGCCGCGGCCAACGCCGCCGTGCAGGACCGCAGCCTCGCCGTCGTGACCCCGGACAAGACGACGGCGGTCGCGCTGCCGCCGACGAGCAGCTGGGACACGTGGCGGACCGTCGAGGTGCCGGTCCACCTGGCGGCCGGGGCCAACACGGTCAAGCTCGCCTGCACGGCCGACGTCACCTGCAACGTCAACGTCGACACCGTCGCGTTCGTGAAGAAGGGCGCGCCGCTGCTCGCCCCGCACGCCGCGCTCGGCGGCTACCGGCGCAGTATCGACGGGGTCGACGGCTCGGCCCTGACGAACCCCGGCCTGCTCTACCAGGACGGCTGGTCCCTGCTCGACGACACGGCGTCCGCGCAGTTCGACCCCGACACCCAGAAGGTGACCCAGCGGTCCGGCCACGGCGGCGAGACCTACCAGGACGGCTACGTCTTCGCCTACGGCCAGGACTACGCGCAGGGGCTCCGCGACCTGTCGGTGCTCACCGGTCCGTCCGAGCTGCTCCCCCGCTGGGCCTACGGCCTCTGGTACTCGGAGTACTACGACCGCACCGCGGCCGAGTTCGAGGACACGATCCTGCCGAAGTTCCGCTCGGAGGGCGTCCCGCTCGACTCGCTGGTCGTGGACACGGACTTCAAGAGCCCGGGCACCTGGAACGGCTGGGAGATCGACTCCACGAAGTTCCCCGACCCGAAGGGCTTCTTCGACTGGGCGCACGGCGAGGGCCTGCACACCGCGCTCAACATCCACCCGAGCATCGACAGCAACGACCCGCACTTCGCGCAGGCGCAGGCGACGGCGAAGGGCAAGCTCCAGAACGGCGTCTTCGACTGGGGCGACCCCGACCAGCTCAAGGCGTACATGGACCTGCACGACGCCATGGGCGCTGACGGCAACGACCTGTGGTGGCTCGACTGGTGCTGCGACTCGTCGTACTCGTCGCTCGCGGGCGTGACGGGCGACGCGTGGATCAACCTCCAGTACGCGAACGCCACCGACAAGACCGTGGGACGCGGCTTCGCGTTCTCCCGTGCGTACGGCACGCTCGCAGCCGGCGGGTACGGCAACGTCACCCCGGTCCCCACGGGCCCCTGGGCGGACAAGCGCACGACGCTGCACTTCACCGGTGACACGACGTCGAGCTGGGCGTCGCTCAAGTACCAGGTCGGGTACACCGGCGGCGAGTCGGCGGCGACGGGCATGGCGTCGATCAGCCACGACATCGGCGGGCACACGGGCGGCACCCAGCTGCCCGGCTCGGAGCCCGGGACCACGAAGCTCCCGGACGACCTCTACGCCCGCTGGGTCCAGCTCGGGACGTTCCAGCCGATCGACCGGCTGCACTCCAACCACAGCGACCGGCTCCCGTGGCAGTACGGCACGGACGCCAAGTCGTCGGCGGAGAAGTTCCTCAACCTGCGCGAGAACCTGGTGCCGTACACCTACACGCTGGCCCAGCAGGCCACGGCGACGGGCATGCCGATCGTCCGCCCGCTGTACCTGCAGTACCCGGAGCAGCAGGAGGCGTACGCCCAGACGGACAGCGAGTACCTGTACGGCCCGGACGTCCTCGTCGCTCCGGTCACCTCGGCCGGCACGACGTCGACGACGTCGGTCTGGTTCCCGGCCGGCTCCACCTGGACGGACTGGTTCACCGGGAAGACGTACCAGGGCGGCACGACGGCGCAGGTCACGACCGGGCTCGACACCATGCCGGTGTTCGTGCGGTCCGGCGGGATCGTCACGACCCGGTCGCACGACGTCACGGGCGACGTGCAGAACCCGCTCACGGACGTCACCGTCACGGTGGCCGAGGGCCAGTCCGGTCAGGCGTCGCTGTACGAGGACGACGGCTCCACGACCGACACGTCGCAGAGCGCGACGACGTCGATCGACTACCGGAAGACGGGAGTCAACCACACCGTCCGCATCGGGGCGGCGAAGGGCTCGTTCGCCGGCCAGGTGAAGCACCGCACGTGGACGGTGGCGTTCACGAACGCCACCGAGCCGCGGGTGGTCCGCGTCGACGGCCACAAGCTGTCGGCGCACGACTGGACCTGGGACGCGGCGACCCGCACGCTGACCGTGCAGGCGGGCACGCGGAGCGTCGACCAGCGGCTCACGGTGAGCTACCAGTGAGGTAGCCACCGCGCGGAACGATCCCGGGGTGCCCGGTCTCGTACGAGACCGGGCACCCCGGTGCTCTTTCTCCTCCGACGGGCGCGAGCCCCGAGCGGAGAGGAAGGTGGCGTCATGGTCCGCACCGGTCCTGCGGCGCAGGCGTTCGCGCTGGGGCGCGTCGGCGGACGGATGCCGCGTCCCGGCCTGTGCCTCCAGCTCACACGCACGGTGTTCGGGGTCGGCCCCCGCTACGCCTCGGCTGTCGCGGCGTGGGAGCACGCCGTCCGCCGCCACACGACCGCGCCCCCGCCCGGCGCCGTGGTGCCCGTGTTCTTCCGGACGCCGTCGCCGTACCGGCACGTCGCCGTGGTGCTGGGCAACGGCAAGGTCGTGTCCACGAACGGCGCCGCGATCAGCCTGTGGTCGAGCGTCGAGCACGTCGCCGAGGTCCTCCGCGGCCCGTACCTCGGCTGGACCGAGGACCTCAACGGCGCGCGGGTCCACGTCGGTGAGCCGCACCGGCACGTCCCCGTCACCGGGGTCTGGGGCTCGCTCACGACGACGGCGCTCCAGCGCCGGTTCGGCACCCGCGTCGACGGGCTCGTCACGGGCCAGGTGCGGCTCCGGGCGAACGCGAACGTGCCGTGCCTGCGCGCGGGGACCGGAGGCTCGCAGCTCGTCGTCGCGATGCAGCGGTGGCTCGGCATCGAGGCGACCGGGCAGCTCGACGGCACCACGATCCGCGCGCTCCAGCGGCGCTTCGGCACGACGGTCGACGGGTCGGTCTCCAAGCCCTCGAGCCTGGTCGAGACGATGCAGCGGGCGCTCGACGCGCCGTCGTCGGTGCTCCCGGGCGAGGGGCTCCTCCCCTCCGAGCGTCCCGTCAGCCCGAGGACCGGGGTGCCACCGCTGCTGCCCGGGATCCCCGGCGTGCTGGTGCCCGTCCTCCCGGACGACCCCGCGCTCCTCGCGGACGGTGCCACGCTCCCGCCCGACCCGATCGACCTCGGGCTGATCCGCGGCGACCTCGTCACCGCCGACCCCGCGGCAGACGCCGCCACGGTCGACCTCGACCCCGCGGACGGCACCGACCCCGACCTCGACGCGGACCACCACCTCGAGGACGCCCCGCAGGACGAGGAGGCCGGGCTCGACAGTGCCCCACAGCCGTCGTCGGGCGCGCTCACCTCGGCCTGACGCCGTTCCCGGCGCCGCACGGGTCAGCTCGGGTTGACCCCGAACGCGAGCGCGAGGCGGTCGATCTTCTGCGCACGGCCGAGACGCGGCAGGTCGGAGCCGTCACGGATCACGCGGCCCCGCGCCTCGAACTCGGCCAGGAAGTCGCGCGCCCACGCGACGTCCGACGGCGTCGGGCTGATGACCTCGTTGACCACGGGCACCTGCTCGACGTCGAGCACGAGCTTGCCCGTGAGCCCCAGGGACACCCCGACGCCCGACTGCTCGCGCACGACCGGGTGGTTGCGCGACGTCGTCGGGCCGTCGATGGGGCCGGGCAGGTCGCCGATGCGGCTCGCGACGACGAGGCGCGAGCGCGGGTACGCCATCGCGAGGTCGTCGGCGGAGGTGCCGGTGTCGCGGCGGTAGTCGCCCGACCCGAACGCGAGCCGGAACGCCCCGCGCGCCCGGGCGATGTGCACGGCCTCCTCGATGCCGAGCGCCGACTCGACGAGGGCGAGCACCGGCGTCCGGCCGCCGAGCCGGTCGAAGGTCTCGGTGACGTCCTGGGCGGCCTCGGTCTTGGCGAGCATCACGCCCGCGAGACCGGGCAGCCCGGCCAAGGCGTCGACGTCGTCGGACCAGAACGCCGTCGAGCGGTCGTTGATGCGGACCCACGTGTGGCCCTCGCCGTCCCGGAGCCACGCGACGACCCGCTCGCGCGCCTCCGCCTTCGCCGCAGGGTCCACCGAGTCCTCGACGTCCAGGACGACCTGGTCCGCGCGGGACCGGGCGGCGACGTCGTAGTCCCCGCTCAGCGCGTTGACCAGGAGCCACGAGCGCGCGATCTCCGGCGCGACGGGACGGGGGCGGCGGGTGCCGGCGGCCCCGTCGGGCGCGGCCGACGAGGGGTGCTGGGCGGTGGTGCGGTCGTCGATCGTCATGCGCTCTTCCTGGGAAGGTCTCCGGACGCGACGGTGCGCCCGCCACGGCAGCGTCTCACACGTGGGTGGGCGTTCCGGGCCAGGGCAGGCGCGGCGACGTCAGGCCGGCAGGACCGCGCGCAGCGCCATGTCGCGGGCCGTCTCGAGGACGCGGGCCGAGTGGCCCTGACCGTGGACGGCGTCGTCGGCGTCGAGCAGGGCACCGAACGCCTCGACGAGCTCGGCGTTCCTCGCCTGCACGGGCACCGGGTCGACCGATGCGGGCACGACCTCGGCCACGTGCCGCGGCAGGTGCGAGCCACGGCCGGGAATCCGCACGGCCTCGCCCGAGTGCTCCCGCGCCCGACGACGCACCTCGACCCAGGTGTGAGCGCTCAGGCCGCCGAGCTCGACGGGGAGGGGGCGGTCGGCCGCCGCGACGGCGCGCGCGACGGTGGAGACCAGCAGGTCGTGGAACGTCGGGTCCAGGCGGCCCCCCACGAGGAACCGGACGTCCGAGTCCCGGCCGGCGCGCACCGCCTCGACCGCTGCCACGAGATCGAGGATCGCGTCGGCCTCTTCGGCTCGGCGCTGGTGCTCCGACGGCGTCATGGTGCCTCCCTGTCGGGCCGGCCCCCGCTGACCCTCTTCCCCTATCCACGCGCACGCCTCGCGGGCGTGCGCGTCGGGGAGCGGGTGAAATTGGGCGGGACCTCTTGCGCACCGGCGTCGGGACGCGCGCACGAGCCAGCCGCGAGATACCGAGTTCCGACCGAGATACCGAGGCAGCCTCGGTATCTCGGCCGATCCTCAGTATCTCGGCGGGCTGCCGGGGGGTCGGCGGGGCCGCCGCCGGCCCGGGCGGCTGGACGGCAGGCCGTCCCGCGTTCGAACATATGTTCTATGGAACGATCCCGCCGGGCGGCCGTGCTGCACGCCGACCTCGACGCCTTCTACGCGTCGGTCGAGCAGCGCGACGACCGCCGCCTCCGCGGACGGCCGGTCGCCGTCGGGGGCGGCGTCGTCCTGGCCTGCTCGTACGAGGCCAAGCGGGCGGGCGTCCGGACCGCCATGGGGCTGCGCGAGGCGCGCGGGCTCTGCCCGGGCCTGATCGTGGTGCGCCCCCGGTTCGACGCGTACACGACGGCGAGCCGCGCGGTCTTCGACGTCTTCCACCGGACCACCCCGGAGGTCCAGGGGGTGTCGATCGACGAGGCGTTCCTCGACGTCGCGGGGCTCCGGCACATCGACGTGCCGCCGGTCGAGATCGGCGCGCGGCTGCGAGCGCAGGTCCGGGACGAGGTCGGGCTCGCCATCACGGTGGGCGTCGCGCGGACGCCGTTCCTCGCGAAGGTCGCGAGCCGCGTCGCCAAGCCCGACGGGCTGCTGCTCGTCGAGCCCGACGCCGAGGACGCGTTCCTCCACCCGCTGCCCGTCGAGCAGCTCTGGGGCGTGGGCGCCGTGACCGCGACCAAGCTGCACCGGCACGGGCTCTTCACCGCCGGCGACGTCGCCGCCCTGCCCGACGTCGCCCTCCGCTCGATGCTGGGCCCGGCCGCCGGCCGTCACCTGTTCGCCGTCGTGCACGGGATGACGCCCGAGCGGGTCGACACGGGACGACGCCGAGGCTCGATCGGCGCGCAACGGGCGCTCGGCCGCGGACCCCACCGCGACGGGTTCGTCCGTGCCGCGCTGCTCGGGCTCGTCGACCGCGTGTGCCGCCGGATGCGCGGGGCGCACCGGATCGCCCGGACCGTCGTCCTCCGGCTGCGGTTTGACGACTACACGCGCGCCACCCGCTCGCACACGTTCCCGCACGCCACCGACTCCGGCGACGACCTCGCTGCTGCGGCGCTCCTGCTGCTCGACGGCGTCGCCGGGCTCGTCCGCGAGCGCGGGCTCACGCTCGTGGGGGTCTCGCTGACGAACCTCGCGCCCGACGACGTCGTCCAGCCCGCCCTCCCCCTCGACCTCCGCGGCGTCGCCGGAGCGGGCTCCGACGCGCCGCGCGTCGTCGACGGGAGCCGCCGCGAGACGCACGGGCTCGACGTCGCCGTCGACCAGGTCGCGGAACGCTTCGGGTCCGGCAGCGTGCGGCGCGCGAGCCTCCTGCGCCACGGCGAGGGCTTCGCGGCCCCGCAGCTCCCGGAAGCGACCGACGACGACGCGTGAGCGTGCACGACCGCCGACCCGGCGACCCGGCGACCCACCGCTCAGGATGCGGGGCCGGCCGTGTCGAGGTCACCTCCGGCCTCGGGGTCGGCCTCGACGTCCTGCGGCGCGGCGGCGAGCTCGTGGGCGTCGTCCAGGTCCGGGTCGGCCTCGTCGACCGCGTCCGAGTCGGCCGTCGCCGCGTCCGCCGCGGGGTCGTCGACGACGTCGTCCGCGTCGTCGGTGATGGCCTCGGCCTCGAATTCAGGCGCGTCGACCGGCTCGGCGCCGATGTCTACCAGGACGATCTCGAGGTCGTCGGGGTCGAGCGGGAGCGTCGAGCCGTCGGGCAGGAGGTCCTCGTCGACGGGCGCCGGCTCGCCGAACGTCTCCTCGACCGGGAGGATCGAGGCCTTCTTGTTGAGCGCGCGCTGCATCGCGGTCACCAGACCCGAAGGGCTGGAGACCACGCCGTCGACGTGCGTGCCGAAGCGCTTCTGGAGCGCACGCACGGTGGCGCCGTCGAGCTGGCCGTCCGTCGCGGTGCCGAGCCATCGCTGCATCGCGACGACCAGGAGCGATCCCTCGGACCCGGCCTTGAGCGCTCCGACGTTCTTGTTCGCGCCGGTGCGGACCTGCCCGGAGATCACCCCGTCGACCCTCGTGCCGAAGCGGCGCTGCAGCGCCTTCGTCGTCATGGACCCCCAGACACCGGTGACCGGGAGCGTGCGAGGGCCGCCGAGCGCGTAGACGCGCACGCCGTTGAGGTCCTCGGCCCATCCCAGGTACGGCCCCTTGAACAGGGTCGCGACCTGGTCGATGCTCGACCACAGGCTGATCTTCGCCCCGTTGGTCGAGACCACCTTGCCGTTCCCGAGGGCGACCGCCACGTGCCGGTACTTCGACGGCGTCCGGAAGAACACCGGGACGACGGCCCCGGCCGGCGGCCGGCCCGTGTGCCGGTGTGCGGCGTGGTTCCAGGCGGCGATCGCCGACGGGAACTTGGGGCCGACCCCGAACACGGTGCGCGTGAACTGCAGGCACAGCCCGGCCTGCGGCATGTGGCCGCCCACGCGACTCAGGGCGAGCTGCTGCGCCTTCTTGCCCGTGTGGACCATGGCTCCTCCTTCGGGCTCCCCACGGCGCGACGGCGCGCCGCGCGGTCAGCGGGGGGCCATGCACCGAACGAGCACGTAAGGCCGCGGTTTCGTACGTCGCCGACGGGAGGGCGGAGCGCGGGTGTCGGTCCCGGGTGCCATGCTCCGCGCATGACGATCAGCGCCGACGAGCTGCGCCAGCACTTCCTGGCCGCCTGGGGACCCGACACCTGCTATCCCGACTCGAGCGAGACCTGGAGCCCCGACAACCCCTCGCGCGACCAGTGCGGGATGACCGCGCTCGTCGTCCAGGACGTCCTCGGCGGCGAGCTGATCCTCGCGGAGGTCCACGTGGACGGCGTCCAGATCGGGCACCACTACTGGAACCGGCTCGCCGACGGCACGGAGGTCGACCTCACCGGCGACCAGTTCCTTCCCGAGGAGAGCGTGGTCAACGGCAAGATCGTCGTCCGGCCGCCCGACGCGCCCCGACGCCACCGCGAGCAGTACGAGCTCCTGCGCGAGCGGATCTTCCGGTCGCTGGAGGCCGCGTCCGCGGTGTGACGACGCCGTCGTGGGCGGGCCCGAGGTGCCTAGACGCGGGGCGGCGCTAGCGTCGGCACGATGACGTTCCGCAACCTCGCCCGACGCTTCGCGTCCTCGCCCACGACGCTCGCAGCGACCGGTGCCGCGACGGTGGCCACGGCCGTGGCGGGCAGCCTTGCGACGGACGTCGACAGCCGCTGGTACCGTCGGCGCGAGCTGCCGCCGTGGCAACCACCCCGTCTGGCGTTCCCGATCGTGTGGACGACGCTGTACGCCGACATCGCCGTCACGTCGGCCGCGACCCTGACCCGCCTCCGGCGCACCGACCCGCGCGCGGCACGCCGGTTCGGGATCGCGCTCGGCGCGAATCTCGCGGCCAACGCCGGCTGGACCGTGCTCTTCTTCCGGGCCCGCCGCCCGTCCCTCGCGACTGCCGGAGCGCTTGCCCTCGCGGCGAGCTCGACCGACCTCGCGCGTCGGGCCGCGGCCGCCGACCGCGCGCACGGCGTCGCGCTCGCGCCCTACGCCGCTTGGTGCGCGTTCGCGACGGCACTCTCGGCGGACATCTGGCGCCGCAACGGCGACGGCTGAGCCGCTCAGCGCGGCCCGACCAGGGCTCCGTCAGCCCGGCCGGTCGGCAAGGTGCTGGGCGAAGCGCTTCGCCTGGTCGAGCTCCCAGAACGTCGCAGCCTCCGGATCGTCGACGCCAGGTGGTCGGATCCGCCACCCGTCCGACTGGCGCGTGATCCGCCACTGCCCCTCCGGGCTCTCGGCAACGACCTCGTCGCCGTCCCCGCTCCAGCTCAGCCCCGTCATCGCGCGTCCCTCCGCGTCGCGCCGTCCCGACCGCGGGTGCTCGAGCCCGACGACGCCCACCACCATCGAACCGCGCCCGACAGTCGTACGCCCCGTGAGCGGGCACGGCGCCGGGCTCTCGCGGCCTCTCATCGGACTCCCGACCCCTCTTGGCACTCGGCAGCGAGGAGTGCTAAAAGTGGAGGCGTAGCCCTCCGGCCGGACCGGTGGTCCGCCGGGCGATGCTGAGGTCCCGGAGGGCCCGGGACCGCGACCGAGGAGGTGACGGGCAGTGGCTACTCGTTTCGACCCCTTCCGTGAGATGGACCGCCTCATGGGCCAGGTGCTCGCATCCGACCGCGCCGCCGCGACGATGCCGATGGACCTGTACCGCGCCGGCGACCACTACGTGCTCGACGTCGACCTTCCGGGGGCCGATCCCGGGTCGATCGACATCAGCGTCGAGGACCGGACGCTCACGATCCGTGCGCAGCGCTCGGCGCGCACCGAGCAGGACGTGCAGTGGCTCGCCAAGGAGCGACCGGCGGGGACGTACGCCCGCCAGCTCACCGTCGGGCGCGGGCTGGACCTCGACGCGATCGCCGCGACCTACGACGACGGCGTCCTGACGCTCACCGTCCCGGTGGCCGAGGAAGCCAAGCCCCGCCGGATCGAGGTCCAGCGGAGCGGTTCGTCCACCGCGATCGAGCCCTCCGGTACCGCCGTGACGGCGAGCTAGCGCGACCGGCACGGGAAGGCGCCTCCGCGACACGACGAAGGCCCGGAACCTTGCGGTTCCGGGCCTTCGCATCGGGTGCGCCCGAAGGGATTCGAACCCCCAACCTTCTGATCCGTAGTCAAAGGATCGGGGCTAGACTGGCAGGGTAAAATGGCCTCTGACCTGCAATAACGCCAGCCGTGCGGGAGCCAGGCGGGGGCTAATGTTGGCCCCCGAGTTGGCCCCCAGGAAGGAGCGCCCACATGGCCGAACGTCGACGCCGGCAACACGGCACCGGAGGCATCACCTACGACGCCACCAAGAAGCGGTACATCGGCACCATCGAAGCCGGCGTCACCGCCCGCGGAACCCGTCGCCGACTCAAGGTCTCCGGCGCCACCGAGGCTGAGGTCAAGGCCAAGCTCAAGGAGAAGGCCCGACAGATCGCCGCGGAAGGCCTCCCCGTCGAAGGAGCCTCCGCCCGCGCCACCGTCGGCACCTGGGCACCCACCTGGGTCACCCGCCACGCGACCGAGGTCCGGCACTCCACCGCGGCCACCGACGCCTCCGCGGTCAGGCGCTGGATCGTCCCCGCCATCGGGAACCGCAGACTCGAACAGCTCACGCCCGCGGACGTCCGCACCGTCACCTCGGCCGTGGTCTCGGCCGGCCGATCCACCACGACGGCGAACTACGTCCAGGGCGTCCTCCTGCGCATGCTCCGCGCCGCCATCCTCGAGGGCTACCAGGTCCCCCAGCGCGTCCTGCTCGTCCCAGCACCGTCGAAGGCGGTCAACGACCGCGACTCCATCAGCCTCCTCGACGCGCACGAGCTCCTCCGCCGCGCCGCCGGACTCCCCGACGGGTCCCGGTGGGTCGCGGCCTTCCTCCAGGGGATGCGCCAGGGCGAGTGCCTCGGCCTCACCTGGGACTCCGTCGACCTCTCGGCCGGGACCATCACGATCGAGTGGCAGCTCGACGCGCTCCCCTACCGTCGACCGCACGACCGCAGCAGCGGGTTCAAGATCAAGCCGGGGCTCCCGCATCGCCACCTGGTCGACCGGTGGCACCTCGTCCCGCCGAAGACGGCGAAGGGCAAGCGCGTCATCCCCCTGGTCCCATGGATGACGGCCGCGCTGATCGCGTGGCGCGAGATCGCACCCCCGAACCGGTGGAACCTGGTGTGGCCGGCACCGGATGGCTCCCCGCGTGACGACGTCGACGACCGCATGGCCTGGTACGACCTCCAGGACGCGGCGCAGGTCGCGCACACGGAGCAGGCGCCCCCGAGGGACGGTGACGCTGAGGACTTGATCCGTCTGGACGGCCGCCGGTACGGGCTGCACGAGGCCCGCCACACCACGGCGACCTTGCTCCTCGAGGCGGGGGTTTCGGAGGCGGTAGTGATCGCGATCATGGGGCACAGCTCGATCGTCACGACCCGCGGCTACCAGCACGTCTCACAGACGCTCGCGCGCCGCGCGCTCGACGACGTCGCAGCACGTCTCGGCCTCACCGCGAGCTGACGGCTACTTCCCCGTCGCCGCGTCGCACTGGTCGAGCAGGTCGCTGAGGTTGCTGGCAGTCTCGCCGGCAGTGGTCGCGGAGTCGCTCAACTTCGACGACAGCGCCTTGATCGAATCCGCGTCGGCCTGCAGCTTGTCGGCGTCCTGCGCGTAGGCATCGTTGAGTGCGTCAGGGACAGCGCTCATCATCTTCTGAACGTTGCCCGAGTACTCGGCGAGGTTCGAGCCGAACGTGCGGACCTGCTGCAGCGCGAGCTGGCAGGACGGGTCCATCGCTGCGGACGCCGCGGGGGCCGTGACCGTCACGGTGACCGTCGGCGCAGGATCCGCGCCCCCGGATGAGCACGCCGTGAGAGAGAGGCCTGTCAGGACAGCGCCGATGACGACGGCAACAGTTCGCTTCATGGGCCGGATCATCCCGCACCCAGCCGACATTCAGAGTGCGACTAGCGGGTGAATGCGCGTGTGCAGATATCCGCACATCGCCCCAATGTGTGCATATACGCACAATCCAGCCATAGGCCTTGATCCAGTCAGATCAAGGCCTATGGCTTCACGCAGGGTCATCGCGGGCGAGGATCGCGTCAGCGATCCACTGCTGCTCGTCAGGTGTCAGGTGCGCGAGACGATCTTCGAGGACGGCCCTGGTGACCCAGCACTGGTCTGCGATCTCGTCGAGGCTCGTCGACCACCGCCAGGCGTCGACGAGCGTCGCGATGTCGACGAGCCGGCGCGCGGTCTCCGCTCGCACGTGCTCCTCGTCGGCGCCGAGCTCGATGTGCACGATCTCGTGAGCGACCGTGCAGCGTCGCTCAACCTGGAGCTGGTGCGGGTGCATGACGATCTTGGAGCGTCCGTCGGTCTGCCCGTACCGGCCCGCGAGGGGCGCCCAGATGAGGTCGACGTGGGCGAGTGACCTGAGGTGGCGCCACGGGTGATACATGGTCGGAACCGTAGCGCAGGGCACACGTTCTGTCGAACAGGTGTTCGAGTTTCACCCTCAGGCAGGCTCGTCGTTCCCGCGGTCTTGCGATCCCTCGGCCGCGACGTCCTGCACTTGGGATAGCCGTTCGTGCGCAGTCCCCTCAGCGGGGGCAGGGTAGGCCGCCAGGTCGAAGGGCTCAGCGCCAGACCGCTGCCGCTCGAGCGCCTCATCGACGATCGCCACGGCGTCGTCGTAGACCGATTCCGGTTCCGCGGTCACCTGGATGGCGTCAAGCGCCGCGGCTTGTCGATGCAGGAGGCGCCCGAAGTGCCACGCGATGTCGCCGTCCTCGCTCTGCCTGAGCACGTTCAAATCGACGAACACACGAGGGGAGCGTGACGGCTCGAAGGTCTTCATCTGAACCATGACGATCGGCGCACGGGTGGATGCGGGGCTCTCCCCCGCCTGCTTCATGGGGGCGGAACGCTGGTCATGTTCCCCACCTGCTTCCTTCGTTGCCAGGAGCCTGATGAGCTCGTCGACCGCTTCGCGCTGGCGCAGCGTGAGGCGGTTGGCTTCGGTCGGGGGCACGTAGGGATCCTCCGTGTCGGAGGCTGCGATGCCGGCCCACTTCGAGACTGTAGCCAGGGGCACTCCGAGCGCATCCGCCACTGCCCGCAGGGTCTCGTCGCGGGGCGCCTTGCGGCTTCCCTGGACGAGACGCCTGACGGTCTCGACGGATGCTCCCGAGCGTCGCGCAAGGTCACGGATGGAGCTGATCCCTCGCTGCTCCATCGCCGTGTGCCACGGCTCGGGTGTCGTCGTGCTCATGTCTACAGATGCTCCGGCAGGTAGGCGCCACTCTCGTAATCGAACTGTAGACGGTTCGTCTACAGGTTCGTTGTGGTCTGCCAGGCAACGCGCAAGATTGCCCGTCTACATCGGGGTTGACGGTGTAGACGCTGCCGTCTACAGTCTTGCTTGTCAGCAGTCACCCGACTACAGTGGAGTCACCAGATGAGAACCCTTGAAAGGAGGCTGGACGTGAGGCTCATCAGCCCCGTCGCGCTCCGCCAGTACATCGCCTTCCGCGGCTTCAGCTACAGCGAACTCGGGGTCCGCTCGGACAATTCGAAGTCGCTGATCGGCCACCTCGCTACCGGCGAGCGGACCGCCACCAGCCCCGACCGTGCGCGCCGCATCGCGAAGGCGCTCGACGTCCCCGTGGAGGCCCTTTTCGTACCCGAAGTGTCTACAGTCAAGCGCGACACGCGCCACCGTGCGGGGGTGCCAGCGTGAACGAGCTCTCGCACTTCAACTTCCATGGGGCTGGCGTCCGGGTCCTGACCGACGAGCACGGCGAGCCGTGGTTCGTCCTCGCGGACCTCGTCCAGATCCTCGGACTGAACAGCAAGCCGTCGCAGGTCGCAGCCCGCCTCGCGGGCGACCAGAAGGGGGTCCGTGTGACGGACACCCTTGGCGGCCGGCAGAACGTGGCCGTCGTCAACGAGTCGGGCATGTGGACCGTGGTCCTCCGCAGCGACTCCCCCGCCGCCGAGCCCGTCCGCCGCTGGGTCACCGACGTCGTCCTCCCGTCCATCCGGAAGACCGGCCAGTACGGAGCACCCGCGACGCTCACTGGTCCCGAGCTCATGGCCGCGGCGCTCATCGAGGCGCACAAGGTCATCGAGGACCGGGACGCGAAGGTCGCCGCCCTCGCCCCTCGTGCTCAGGCCTGGGACGTCATGGTCTCCGCGGCCGGCGACTACGCCGTCGACGAGGCCGCGAAGATCCTGTCCCGCGACCCCGACATCGAGATCGGCCGCAACCGGCTGTTCAACCTGCTCTCGGAGCTCGGGTGGATCTACCGGCAGGGCGCCCGTAACCGGTGGCACGCCTACCAGACCGCGGTGCAGACCGGTCGCTTGGTGGAGCGGATGTCGTCCGCGTTCCTGAACTCGCGGACCGGGCAGATGGAGGCCCCGGCCCCCACGATCCGGATCACCCCGAAGGGTCTGGATGACCTGCGGGCCCGGCTCCTGCCCCGTCGGCTCGAGGTCGTGGCTGGATGACCGCCACAGCTGCTCCGCTCGCGCTGACGCTCAAGGACGCCGCGGACCTGACGCCGTTCTCGGTCGACACGATCGAGCGCGCCGTGAAGGCGACGGACCCGAAGAAGTTCCCGCCGCCGCTGCGCGCGAAGAGGGACTCGCGTGGTCGCCGGATCGTCCTGCTCAAGGACCTCGAGGCGTGGCTGGACTCCCTGCCTGACGCCTGAACCCCCAGACATGCCAGCGGCCCCGCCTCAACGACCAAGCCGGACGGGGCCACCAACAACCAAGAAGGAGTCTACCGATGAAGGTTCTCCAGTGGCTGAGGAGCCACATCACACAGGAGGGGCCGGCGGACGTGTCACCCCTCGACCGGGCGGACCGGCCGCACCGGGCCGCGGCGATGCCGTCGAGCCTGGCGGCGCCGTCGCGGACGGTCCCGATGACGGACGGCCGACACTCGCTCGACGAGCTCGCGGCCGACGCGGGGGCACCGCTGGACCGTCGGGCCCCGATCTTCACGGGTGCGGCGATCGAGTCCGCGGTGCGCACCGCGATGCGGGAGCACGGCCCGTCTTCACAGGCGGGACTCGCCAGCATCCCCCGCCCCGCCCAGCCGGCGCGGCTGACCGTCGAGGAGATGGTCGAGGTGGTGCGGTTCGCGATGGCGGGGTGCCCGTTCGACCCGGAGACGGACGAGATCGAGGTCACCGACTCGGGCGCCATCGTGCACGTCCACCCGCTCGGCGGTGCCCGATGAACGGCCGGATCGACTTCTCGGGCAACCGCTACTTCGGATCGCAGGAGCACCACGAGGACCGGACACGCCTGGTCTCGACCCTCATCGACGCAGTCCATGGCGTGAACGGTGCCGTGGCACTCGACGTCATCGACGAGGCCGTGGCGCTGTGTGGGTCCGAGATGGTCTCCGACGTCGTTTCGGACGCCCGGTACGAGCTCACGATGTCGGGCGCATCGCGCACCAAGGTCGCCACGCTCAACGCTCTGGTGGCGACGGCCTGCGCGATCCGTGGGGTGACCCGATGACCGCCCCGGCGCCCGGGACCGCGGAGTGGCAGCGGCTCGTCACAGCGTCGAAGGTCGCCGCGATCGTCGGCCTGTCTCCCTGGGACTCACCCCGGTCCGTATGGCACCTCCTCCGCGGTGAGATCCCGTCGGACGACGGCCGCAACATGGCGGCGAAGTCGCGGGGCCAGTACCTCGAGAACGGGATCCTCGACTGGTGGGTCGACCAGCACCTCGGCGTCGACCTGCACACCGCGGCCGTGGTGACGCGTCAGTACTACGCGACCCGGGACGACCTGCCGTGGGCCGCTGCCACTCCTGACCTCGCGACCCGGCTCCGGGACGTCGGCCTCGTCGTCGTGGACGCCAAGACGGCACGCGACGACGACGAGTGGGGCACACCCGGGACGGACGAGGTGCCGGCGTACTACGCGGCGCAGCTGCAGTGGTCGATGCACCTGGCTGGGGCGCGGCGCGGGTACATCGCGCTGCTGACGTCGCGGCTGGACCTGCGTGAGTACGTCCTCGACTACGACGAGGTCACGGCGCGGACGCTCGAGTCGATCTGCCGGGCGTTCTGGGAGTCCACCAAGGACCCGGACGGGGCGCCGCCGATCGACGACACCGTGGCGACGTTCCAGACGCTCAAGCGCCTGCACCCGGACATCGACCGGGATGCGGCCGTCGAGCTCGACGAGGAGGTCGCTCGCGAGTTCGTGGCCGCGACGACGGGGCTCAAGGCGGCGGAGGCCGCGGACCGGCTCGCCCGATCGACGGTCCTGGGCCTGATGGGTGACGCCCGCCTGGCCACCTACGACGGCGTGACGATCTGCCGCCGTCAGCCCAACGCCTACGGCATCTCCCTGGTGCCCGTGGCCAAGACCATCCCGACCCGTGACAAGGAGAACGCGGCATGACTGCCACCGACCTGACCGTGATGAGCGCCCCGCTTCCGGAGCGCATGGAGTACGCCAAGGCCCTCGCGGCATCCAACCTGCTGCCGCAGGCGTTCCGTCAGCAGCCCGCCAACGCCCTCGTGGCCATCGAGTACGGGAACGCCCTCGGGATCGCCCCGATCGTGGCGCTCTCGGAGATCAACGTGATCAACGGGACCCCGTCCCTGTCGGCGGCGCTGATGGCGTCGCTGGCCCGTGCGGCTGGCCACAAGGTCCGCACGAGCGGGGACGCGGAGTCCGCGACGTGCACGATCGAGCGGGCCGACGACCCCGGGTACGAGCACACGGCGACGTGGACGAAGAAGAAGGCCCAGGACGCGAGCCTGTGGGGCCGCGGCCACTGGGCGAAGGACCCGGGCACGATGCTCCGCTGGCGCGCGATCTCGGAGTGCGTGCGGTTCGCGTGCCCGGAGGTCCTGGCGGGGATCAAGTACACGCCGGAGGAGATCGTCGAGTTCTCGGGCGTCGCGGCTCCGGCACCGGTGCAGGTGCAGGCCCGCCAGGCGGACCGTCCGCGGTCGGGGAACGCCCGTCTCGCGGCGGCCGTCCAGGACCACCCCGCCGCCACGGCCCCGGTGGAGGACGTGCAGGACGCGGAGGTTGTCGAGGAGCCGGGGATGACGCAGGCGCAGTCCCGGAAGATGGGCGCGCTCATGCGGGAGCTCGACCTGTCGGACCGCGAGATCGCGTTGGCGTACGTGTCGGGGACGATCGGCCGGGACGTGGCGTCCAGGTCGGAGCTGACGAAGGACGAGGCGGGGCAGGTCATCGACTCGTTGGAGTCGGACCTCGAGGCCCAGAAGGCCAAGCCTGAGCCGACCGAAGCGCTGGACGCTGAGGCGGACGCGGCGTGGATCGCGGGCGGTGACGCCTGATGCGGTACTTCCAGAAGCTCAACGGCGACATCGTCCCCTACACCGACGACGACAGGCGACTCGCCCCGATCGTGAAGCTCGGCTCCTGGACCGAGGTCCGCGTCGTCCCGATGGACGCCGTGGTGATCGACGGCCCGCTGCCCGATGTCAGCGAGGACACGCAGAACATCTTCACCGCGGACTTCCATGCTCCGATCGATCTCACGCCCGAGGAGCTCGACGCCAAGGCGCGAGCGTTCGCGGCGATGGCGCGGTACCGGCGCGAACACCCGCCCGTCGACGAGGAGCAGGTGAAGGCGCTGGCCTCCGACCTCCGGGACCTGCTGAACCCCGACCGCCAGATGCACGACGTCGACCGCGACCTCGCCCGCGACCTCCTCGGGCTCGGCTGGACCAAGGGCGGTGCGCGGTGAGCGCCGCCGCCTGGTCCGCCGGCGGGGCCGTCGCGTTCGTCGCCCTCGTGTTCCTCGCCCTCGCGATCCTCGACCCCGACCGCCTCGACCCCCGACCACGCCACCTCCGCAAGAAGAACGCCGGGCGACCAGGGATCGCGACCCTCTTCGACGTCGACCTCGACGACGAGCCGTACCTCAACCCCGACTGCGCCCAGGGCAAGCACAAGGCATGTGCGGGCGACGCCTGGAACCTCGCAGCCGACGAACTCACCGAGTGCACCTGCCACTGCCACACCAAGGGGGCCGCCGCGTGACCACCTACGCCGACTTCATCGCCGACAAGGTCCGCTTCGACAAGCACTACGGGTTCGACATCAACCCCGACGACATCCACCCCACCCTCCTCCCCCACCAACGCGACATCGTGCAGTGGGCCGTCAAGGGCGGCCGACGCGCCATCTTCGCCGCGTTCGGCCTCGGGAAGTCCGTCATGCAGCTCGAGACCCTCCGCATCATCCTCGACGACCCGCGCTCCGGTGCCGGGTTCGGTCGGGCGCTGATCGTCGCGCCCCTCGGGGTGCGGCAGGAGTTCATCCACGACGCCCGGGAACTCCTCGACACCGAGGTCCGGTTCGTGCGCCGCACCGAAGACGTCGACCCCACCTGGTGGGGCATCCACGTCACGAACTACGAGTCCGTCCGCGACGGGAAGCTCGACGTGAACATCTTCGACGCCGTGTCCCTCGACGAGGCCGCTGTCCTCCGGTCGTTCGGGTCGAAGACGTACCAGACGTTCCTGACCAAGTTCTCGCAGGTCAAGTACCGGTTCGTCGCCACCGCCACCCCATCCCCCAACCGGTACAAGGAGCTCATCCACTACGCCGGGTTCCTCGGCGTCATGGACACCGGGCAGGCCCTCACCCGGTTCTTCCAGCGGGACTCCACCAAGGCGAACAACCTCACCCTGTACCCGCACAAGGTCGACGAGTTCCACCTGTGGCTCGCGTCGTGGGCGGTGTTCGCGTCACGGCCGTCAGACCTCGGTCACGACGACACCGGGTACGACCTGCCGCACCTGAACGTCCAGTTCGAGAAGGTCATGACGACCCTCGAGTCCGACAAGTTCGAGCGCGACGGGCAGGGCGTCATCTTCCGCGACGCCGCCATGGGGTTGCAGGACGCTGCCCGGGAGAAGCGGGACACCATGGGCGCCCGCATCGGGCACCTGCACTCGATCCTCGACGCCTGGGACGACGACGGCCAGCTCGACCAGGTCGTCATCTGGTGCGACCTCAACGCCGAGCAGGACGCCCTCGAGGTGTCGCTGCGGGACCGCGGCATCACCTACTCGTCCGTGCACGGGTCCCTGGACGTCGACGAGGTCGAACGCCGCATCGCCGAGTGGAAGGCCGGCCACACGGTCGCCCTCATCGGGAAGCCCGTGATGCTCGGCCAGGGCCTCAACCTCCAGCAGTGCAACAAGGCCGTGTTCGTCGGCGTCACCTACAAGTTCAACGACACGATCCAGGCCGTCCACCGCATCCACAGGTTCGGGCAGACCCGCACCTGCGACGTCCGGCTCATCTACGCCGAGACCGAGACCGAGATCGTCAAGACCCTGAAGGAGAAGTGGGCGATGCACGACACCCTGCGCGCCGAGATGGAGAAGGTGATCCGCAGGTACGGGCTGGAGAAGTCCGACATCGCGACCGCCCTGCAGCGCGACATGGGCGTGACCCGCGTCGAGGCCGCCGGTGAGGGGTGGCGGCTCGCGAACAACGACTGCGTCGACGAGGCCACCCGCATGGGCGAGAACACCGTCGACCTCATCGTCACGTCGATCCCGTTCTCCAACCACTACGAGTACACGCCCAACTACAACGACTTCGGGCACACCGACGACAACGCCCACTTCTGGGCCCAGATGGACTACCTCACCCCGCAGCTGCTCCGCGTCCTCAAGCCGGGCCGCATCTACGCGTGCCACGTGAAGGACCGCATCAACTTCGGGAACGTCACCGGCGCCGGCATCCCCACCGTGTCCCCGTTCCACTCCGAAGCCATCAACCACGGGCTCAGGCACGGCTTCGACTACATGGGCATGATCACCGTCGTCACCGACGTCGTCCGGGAGAACAACCAGACGTACCGGCTCGGCTGGTCGGAGATGGCCAAGGACGGCACGAAGATGGGTGTCGGGTCCCCCGAGTACATCCTCCTGTTCCACAAGCCGCAGACGGACAGGTCGAAGGGGTACGCGGACGTCCCGGTCACGAAGGACAAGGCGGAGTACACGCGGGCCCGGTGGCAGGTCGACGCGCACGCGTTCTGGCGTTCGAGCGGGGACCGGCCGCTCACCCCGGACGAGCTCGCGGCGCTCCCGATCGAGGACCGGTCCCGCACGTTCACGGAGCAGACGTTGCGCGGCGTGTACGACTTCGCCGACCACGTCCGCACCGGGGAGATCCTCGACAACCGGGGCGCACTCCCGGCGACGTTCATGTCCCTCGCGCCTGGGTCGTGGCACCCCGACGTGTGGCACGACGTCGACCGGATGCGGACCCTCAACGGGGAGCAGAAGCGCCGCAACGTGCAGATGCACGTCTGCCCGCTCCAGTTCGACATCGTCGAGCGGCTCATCGAGCGGTACTCCAACCCAGGCGACCTGGTGCACGACCCGTTCGCCGGGCTCGGCACCGTGCCCCTGATGGCCCTCAAGCACGGCCGCCGCGGATCCGGGTCGGAGCTCAACGGAGGCTACTGGGCGGACTCGGTGAAGTACCTGCTGGCGGAGGAGCGGGCGCAGGCCGTGCCGACGCTGTTCGACCTGCTGGACACCGAGGCGGTGCCCGCATGAGCGCACTGCTGAGCGGGGAGCTGTTCGCGGGCTACGGCGGCTTGGCCCTCGCCATCGAGCGCGTGTTCGGCGCCCGCACCGCGTGGGTCGCGGACGTGTGCGGCGACCCGGCGAAGGGGCGCGACCACAAGGACCCGCACGGCGCGCCGTGCACGATCCTCGCCCGCCGGTTCCAGGGCGTCCCGAACCTAGGGAACGTCACGAAGGTCAGCTGGCACAAGGTCCCGCGCGTCGCCGTGCTCGGGGGTGGTTCGCCCTGCCAGGACCTCTCGCACGCCGGGAAGCGCGCGGGCATGAAGGACGGGACCCGCTCGGGCCTGTGGGCGTCCATGTGCGACGCCATCGAGATCATCCGCCCGCGCTTCGTGGTGTGGGAGAACGTGAGGGGAGCACTCAGTGCCGAAGCGACCGCTGGCGACGTGGAGTCCTGCGAGTTCTGCGTGGGAGACCCAGGAGAGCCACCTCTGCGGGCACTCGGTCGTGTACTCGGAGACCTGGCCGAGCTCGGGTATGACGCTGCGTGGTGTGGCCTACGAGCTGCCGACGTGGGAGCCCCGCATGGACGGTTCCGCATCTTCGTCCTCGCCTGGGACGCTTCCGACACCTCGAGCGAGGGACTGGAAGCGTGGGGGCAAGGACGGGCTCGAGGTGGCGCTGCTACCGACGCCCGAGGCGAAGCTGGGGAGCAGCGGCCCGGACTACGCGCGGATGACGCGGCCCGGAACGGGCGGCGACTCGCTGCACGAGGCGGTCGGAAGGCTCGCGAGGTAGCCCTGCTGCCCACCCCCGCCGTCAACGACATGGGTGCTGGCAAGGAACTCGAGGCGTGGGACGCCTGGACCGACCGGATGAAGGCCTCGCACGGCAACGGGAACGGTCACGGCCGCTGGCGAGTACTTGGGGCCCCGCCCCACCCACACGCTCGGCCGGGACACCCAGCAACCCCCCGCGCCAAGCGGGGCTAA
>NZ_JBHUWD010000023.1:0-70862 GCF_042670205.1 Luteimicrobium sp. NPDC057192
CTCCCGCGCGGGAGGGCGCCCTCGGCGTTCGTCCGCCTAGAAGCGCTCGGCCGGGTAGTTGTCGCCCGTGAGCGCGGCGTCGTGCTGGACGTGGTGCGGACGCGCCGCGGCCTGCGCGATGTCGGTGCGGTAGTGCGACCCGGGGAGGGTGATCCGCTCGATCGCCCGGTAGGCGCGCGTGCGCGCGTCGAGCAGGTCCTCGCCCACCGCCACCACGGACAGGACGCGCCCGCCCGCGGACCGGAGCTGGCCGTCGTCGTCGAGGACGGTGCCGGCGTGCAGCACGTGGACGCCCGGCACGGCGTCGGCGGAGTGGACGCCGGTGATCGGGTCGCCGGTGCGGACGTCGCCCGGGTAGCCGTGCGCCGCGAGCACGACCGTCACCGACGCGTCGGGCGTCCAGCGCAACGGGCCGAGGTCGGCGAGGGTGCCGCGCGCGGCCGCGTTCATGACCGCGGACAGCGGTGTGACGAGGCGGGCCAGCACGGACTGGGTCTCGGGGTCGCCGAACCGCGCGTTGAACTCGACGACCCGCACGCCGCGGTGCGTGAGCGCGAGGCCGCAGTACAGCACCCCGACGAACGGGTTGCCCTGGTCCCGCATCGCGTCGATCGTCGGCTGGGCGACGCGCTTCACGACCTCGTCCACGAGGGTCTCGGGTGCCCACGGCAGCGGCGTGTACGCGCCCATGCCGCCCGTGTTGGGGCCGCGGTCCTCGTCGAACGCCCGCTTGAAGTCCTGCGCGGGGGCGAGCGGCACGACGGTCGTCCCGTCGGACACGCAGAACAGCGACACCTCGGGCCCGTCGAGGAACTCCTCGATGACGACCTGGCCGCCCTTCTTGGCGAGGCAGGCCCGCGCGTGGTCCATCGCGACGCCGCGGTCGAGCGTCACGACGACGCCCTTCCCAGCGGCCAGACCGTCGTCCTTGACGACGTAGGGTGCGCCGAACGCGTCGAGCGCCTCGGCGACCTGGGCCGTCGTCGTGCACACGTGCGCCATCGCGGTCGGGACGCCCGCCGCGGCCATGACCTCCTTGGCGAACGCCTTGGAGCCCTCGAGCCGGGCGGCCGCCCCGCTCGGGCCGAAGACGGCGATCCCCGCCTCGCGGACGGCGTCCGCGACGCCCGCGACGAGCGGGCCCTCCGGCCCGATCACGACGAGCTCGGCACCGACCCGCCGGGCCAGCGCGGTGACCGCGTCGGGGTCGGTGGCGACGACGTCGTGCAGGTCGGCGTGCTCACCGATACCGGGGTTCCCGGGCGCCGCGTGGAGCTCGTGGCGGATCCCGTGCAGCGCCTCCTGGGCGAGGCTGTGGACGATGGCGTGCTCACGGGCGCCCGACCCGACGACGAGGATCTTCATGATCATCGATCGTAGTCGCGAGGCCCTTCCTCGGCGGCTTCTGGGCCACCCTGCGGACGCCGTCTCGACGGGTGGTCCCGGCCGGTACCGGAAGCGTCAGTACCTGAAGCTGAGGCGCGGGGCCGCGTGCCAGCCGAGGACGCGCGACGCACGGGCGGCGTCCGAGGTGCTGACCCGCCCCGCGGCCGCGAGGGTCCCCAGCGAGACGCCGCCGAGGTAGGCGATCGCGAGCTCGGTGACCCCGATCGTGACGGAGGTCGCCCCGGCGGGCGCCGCGTCGCCGTCGGGCCACCGCTCGACGACGCCGCGACCGTCGTCGTCGACACGCAGCAGCCAGCGACCGCCCGTGATCCCGAGGGGGTCGGTGACGTCGAGCGCGAGGACACCCGGCGCCCCGTAGCGCCGGGCCTCGAGCGCGGCCGCCACGTCGAGGATCCGCACGTAGTGGTGGTCGACGACCTCGACGTGCGCGGCGCGCTGGTCGGCGATCATCCAGCGCAGCGGCTCGTCGACAGCCAGCTCGGACGCCCGGACCTCGCCGATCAGGTCGAGGCCGAGCACGAACCGCCACAGCGCCGCGTGGGCTTCGCGGTCCTCCGCGAGGAGCAGCGACACGGTCGCCGTCGAGCGCGCGTAGTCGACGAGGTTCTCCTCGACGCTGTAGAGCAGCAGCCCACGGACCTCGCCGGCGGCATCGGTGTACTGGACGGCGCGGGTCTTGGCGGCGTCCTTGGCATCGGGGCGTGTGCCCGCGAACGTGTCCCACTGCCCGGCCGGCACGGGGACCTCGCCGACGACGCTCGTCCGCACCCGCTCGTGCAGCGCGGGGGCGAGCTCACGGAACCGCTCGCGCGAGACGAAGTCGACGCGGCCCGAGGGGTCGGGCCCGAGCCACCCGGCACGGCGGTTGTCGATGCGCCACGACGTCACCGGGACAGCCGCGCCGAACCCGTACCGCCCGTACAGCTGGGACTCGCTCACCGTGAGGCTCGCGAGCGGCACCCCGAGCGACGCGGCCGTCCGCAGCTCGCCCTCGACCAGGGCCCTCGCGATCCCGCGGCGGTGGTGCGTCGCGGCGACCGTGACCGCGCTGATCGCGAGCGTCGGGAGCGTGGACCCGCCCGGCACCGTGAGCTCGGTGACCCACGACGCGACCGAGCCGACGGGCGCGTGGGGGTCGGGTGCCGCGGTGTCGTAGACCCCGACCGGCCGGCGGTGGGCGCCCCTCTCGCGGACCGCGTCGAGCTGCTCCGCGTTGCGCTCCGTGTCGAGGAACCCGCGCGCGACGCTCTGCGACCACGCGTCGCGCTCCTCGTCGGTGGTGACGAGCCGGAGCTCGAGGCCGCTCGCTGCGAGCCGCCTCGCCGACTCGTCGTCGACGGGGGCGACACGCTGGCGGGCGGCGAGGGCGGGGACGTCGATGGCCATGCCCCCACCCCACCTCATCCGAGCAGGTCGTGCACCTGGATGGTCGCGTCGCGGGCCGGGCCCACGCCGATCGCGGAGATCCGCGTGCCCGACATCTCCTCGAGCGCGTGCACGTACCGTTGCGCGTTGAGCGGCAGGTCGTCGAACGTGCGGGCGCCGGAGATGTCCTCCCACCAGCCGTCGAGCTCCTCGTAGATCGGCTTCGCGTGGTGGAAGGCCGTCTGGTCGGTGGGCATCTCGTCGTAGCGGACGCCGTCGACGTCGTACGCGACGCAGACCGGGACCTTCTCGATGCCCGTGAGCACGTCGAGCTTGGTGAGGACGAGGTCCGTGAGGCCGTTGACGCGCGTCGCGTACCGGGTGATGACCGAGTCGTACCAGCCGCAGCGGCGCGCGCGGCCCGTCGTGACGCCGAACTCGCCGCCCGTCTTCTGCAGGTACTCGCCCCACTGGTCGAACAGCTCGGTCGGGAACGGGCCCTCGCCCACACGCGTCGTGTACGCCTTGACGACGCCGATCACGCCCGTCACCCGGGTCGGGCCGATGCCCGAGCCGGTCACGGCCCCGCCCGCCGTCGCGCTCGACGACGTCACGAACGGGTAGGTCCCGTGGTCGACGTCGAGCATGGTCGCCTGGCCGGCCTCGAACAGGAGCGTCTTGTCGTCGTCGAGGGCCTTGTTGAGCACGAGCGACGTGTCCGTGACCATCGGCTTGAGCCGCTCGGCGTGCTGGAGCAGCTCCTCGACCGTCTCCTCGACCGTGATCGCGCGCCGGTTGTAGACCTTCACCAGCAGGTGGTTCTTCTGGTCGAGGGCGCCCTCGACCTTCTCGGCGAGGATCTTCTCGTCGAACAGGTCCCACATGCGGATGCCGACGCGGTTGATCTTGTCCGCGTACGCCGGCCCGATGCCGCGACCCGTCGTGCCGATGCGGCGCTTGCCGAGGAAGCGCTCCGTCACCTTGTCGATCGTGCGGTGGTAGCCCGCGATGACGTGCGCGGACCCGGAGACCAGGAGGCGCGAGACGTCGACGCCGCGCTCGATCAGCGCGTCGAGCTCCTCGAAGAGCACGTCGATGTCGACGACGACGCCGTTCGCGATGACCGGCACGACGCCCGGCGAGAGGATGCCCGAGGGCAGCAGGTGCAGCGCGTACTTCTCGTCGCCGATGACGACCGTGTGGCCGGCGTTGTTGCCGCCGTTGAACTTGACCACGTAGTCGACGCGGGACCCGAGCAGGTCCGTCGCCTTGCCCTTGCCTTCGTCGCCCCACTGGGCACCGACGAGCACCACGGCCGGCATGTCTCCACCACTTTCCCGTTCGCTGGACAAACCTTCGCGAGTCTACCGGTTGGCGCGCTCTTGACCTTCGCGCGGGGCCCGGGCTACGGCCGTAGGGCGGCGACCTCGTCCGGGGTGACGCCCGAGTCGACGAGGAACTGGCGGCACCGCACGCCCTCCTCGGTCTCGCCGATCCGGTCGGCCGCCTCGGCGAGCGCCAGCAGCGCCCGCAGGACGCCCTGGTTCGCGACGTGGTCGACGGGGATCGGCCCCTGCCCCCGCCAGCCCGCCTTGCGGAGCGAGTCGAGGCCGCGGTGGTAGCCGGTGCGGGCGAGCGCGTAGGCGAGGAGGTCGGCGTCGGGCAGGCCCGAGGTGCTGCCGCGGCCCGCGAGCGCGTCCTCCGCGAGCACCGCCCACACGTACGACGACGCCGGGTGCGCGCGGGCGGCGTCCTGCACGCTCGCACCGTCCGCGATCATGGCGCGAGCCGCCACGTCGGCGTGGTCGTCGGGCAGGCGGACGGGCTCAGGACCGAGGAGATTGTGTTCCATCCCCCCATTGTTGGCTACGGTGGCACACATGATCGAGATCGCCACGTCTCCGGCGACGACGACGCTCGTCGTCACGGGCGACCTCGACCTCGCGGAGCGGGACCAGTTTCCGGAGATCGCAGCCCGCGTCGTCGGGCTGCGCCGCCAGCTCCTCGTGATCGACATGTGCGCCGTGACGTTCATGGACTCGACGGGCGCCGCGTTCCTCATCTCGCTCGCCGACTCGGGCCGCAAGCGCGGCGGTGCGACCGTGCTGCGGGGCGCGGCCGACCGGGACCTGTTCGTCCTCGAGGTGTGCGGCGCGCTCGACCTGTTCCGGATCGACCGGGCGCACCGGTGCACCGACGAGTTCCCGCTCCAGCGGCCCTCGTCGTGAGCGCCCTCGTGTGCGCGGCGCGGCCGGTGGGGCGCCCGTGACGGACGCCGCGGGACTCCTGCTGTGGCGCCGCGGCCCGGCAGGGATCGAGGTGCTCGTCGGGCACATGGGCGGCCCGTTCTGGGCTCGCAAGGACGCCCGCGCCTGGACGATCCCCAAGGGCGAGGTCGAGACGCTTCCGGCCGACGACGACGGCCCCGCGCCCACCGAGGCGCTCTACGACGCCGCGCTCCGCGAGACCGCGGAGGAGCTGGGCGTCCTGCCGCCGCCGGCCACGGGCCCCGACGGCGATCCCGAGCCGGACGTGCCGCTCGGCGCCGTGCGCAACAAGAGCGGCAAGCGCGTGACCGCGTGGGCGCGTCGCGTCCCGGACGGGTGGGACCTGCCCGACCCGGGACGCCCGGCTTCGAACACCTTCACGCTCGAGTGGCCGCCCCGCTCGGGGCGGTTCCAGGAGTACCCCGAGCTCGACCGGACCCGCTGGTGCCCCCTCGACGAGGCACGCACCCTCGTCGTCGCGGCCCAGGAGGAGCTCCTGGCCCGCCTGGCCGCTGAGTCGTCGAACTGACGCAGATCGTCGTCGGGAAGCGCGCCGCGCGACGATCTCGGTCAGTTCGGTGGGCGGACGACGAGACGAGGCCGCCCTGTCGGGGCCGTCGACACCGCACCAGCGCGCCGGGCCGGTCGCCCTGGACGTCCAGCGCCTCCGCGACCCGCCGGCACGTCACCTGCCAACGCAGGGTGAGGTCCTCCGCGAAGAGGACGACCTGACGCCACCCGGCCCGCTCGTAGGAGTCGCGCCGCGCGACGTCGCCCGCGAGCTTGCGCCGGCTGACGTGCGGAGCACCGTCGTAGTCGACGGCGACGCCGCGCTCGGGCCAGCACAGGTCCGGCCGCCCGACCCACGAGCCGTCCGTCGTGAAGACGTCCGCCCCGACGACGGGACGCGGCAGCCCCTCCACGGCAAGCCCCAGCCGCAGCCGTGTCTCGGGTGGGGAGTCGACGAACCGCTGCGCGTCGGCGAGCGCACGTGCGAGGGGCCGCACGCCACGCCGCCCGCGCGCTGCCGCGAGGGCGGCCTCCAGGTCGTCCGGCGCGACGCCGTAGCGCAGCACCTCGCGCAGTCCGTCGTCGGCGAGCAGCGCGTCGGTCAGGACGACCCGCTCCTCGTGGACGGGGTCGACGCCCCGGCGTGCGGCGCCCCGCTCGTCGATCAGCGGTGGTCGGAGCGCCGCCCCGTGGTCGAGCCACGTCCGCACGGGGGATGTCACCGGCAGCCCGTCCCGACGGCGCACGTCCTGCGACCCCAGGCCCTCGTGCGACACGACGAGCGGTGACCGGAGCGGCCGCAGCCTGCCGGGCCCGGTGACGTGCAGCCGGCGGTCGCGCTCCGCCACCAGGCTGACCGGCAACCTCCACAGTCGGGCGGCGGTCACGTGGGAGAACGCTGCGCCGTCGGGCAGGACGAGCGCGACGGCGCGACAGACCGCCCCGAGGTCATCACGCAGCGCCGAGTCCATGCGAACCCCGGGGACGGGGGCGCAGAGCCTCGGGGATCGCAGACGCCGGGGGCCGACCCCCGAGGCGAGCGCGTCGACGGTCCGGAAGGGCAGCGGGGGCAGGGGCGGCGAGGCGGTCACGCCAGCAGCGTCGCGGATCCGAGGATGCCGAGGCGGCTCACGAGCAGATCTGTGGACGACGCCGGCACCTCGCGCCATCGAACTGACGCAGATCGTCGTCGGGCACCTCCGAGAGCGACGATCCGCGTCAGTTCGGCGATCCCTCCCCGGTGCACGAACCCGATCCCGCGGGTCGTCAAGCGCCCCAGTGAGCGAAGGCGACCCGACGTGCAGAGGCGGGGCTGGCGGGACGACCTACGCGAACGCCGACATGCCCGTGATCGCGCGACCCACGATGAGGGCCTGGACGCTCTCGGTGCCTTCGTAGGTGTGGAGCGCCTCGATGTCCGTGAAGTGCCGGGCGACGCGGTTCTGCAGGAGGATCCCGTTGCCGCCGAGGAGGTCGCGCGCGATGGACGCGATCTGCCGGGCGCCGCGGGTGCAGGTGTACTTGGCGAGGGAGGCCTGCGGCCCGGTGAGGGTCCCGGCGGCTTCCTGGCGCGTCATGGCGGCGGCGACGAGCTGGAGCTGGGTGAGCGTGGACGCCATCTGGGTGAGCCGCTCCTGCACCATCTGGTGCTTGGCGAGGGGCTTGCCGAACTGGACGCGCTGCTGGGAGTACGCGACGGCGGCTTCGTAGCAGGCGGTGGCCTGCCCGACGGCGCCCCAGGCGACCCCGAGCCGGGTCGCCTCGAGCACGCGCGAGGTGTCCTTGAAGGACCGCGCGCCGGGGAGGGCGTTCTCGGCGGGGACGAACACGTCGTCGAGCACGATGTGGGCCTGGAAGATGGCGCGCAGCGAGACCTTGCCGGTGATGGTGCGGGCCTGGTAGCCGGGCGAGTCCTGGGGGACGAGGAACCCGTGGACCTGGCCGTCCTCGCCGCGCGCCCACACGACGGACACGTCACCGACGGACCCGTTGCCGATCCACTTCTTCTCGCCGCGCAGGACGTACCCGCCGTCCTTGGCGCGGGCGGTGGTCTCGAGGGAGACGGAGTCGGAGCCGTGGGTGGGCTCGGTGAGGGCGAAGGCGGCGAGCTTGGTGCCGCGGGAGATGGGCTCGGCCCACTCGGCGATCTGCTCGTCGGAGCCGAGCATCATGATCGAGCGGAGCGCGAGGCCGCCCTGGACGCCGGAGATGGTGGCGACGGAGCCGTCGCCGCGGGACATCTCCATGGCGGCGAGGCCGGCGCCGAGGTGGCTGGTCTCGGGGAACCCGGGCACGGCGACGCCGTCGCGCAGGAGGTCGAGCTCGCCCATGCGGCGGGCGAGCTCGAGGGGGAACTCGGCGCGCTCCCAGTAGTCGTCGATGACGGGGAGGACCTCGTCCTGGACGAACGCCCGGACGCGCAGCTGGTGCTCGCGGTCGGCGTCGGTGGCGTCGTGGAAGGCGTCACCGAAGTCGGGCGCGAGCGGCTGGGCGAGGTCGTAGTCGGGCTCGGTGACACCGACGCCCGTGGATGCAGGGGTGGTGGCGGTGGTGGATGTCGTCGACATTCTCTGCTCCGTTGTCGCGCCGTTGCTCTTCGCGGGGTCGACGCCGACGCCGGCCCCTCCGGTCAGGATGACTGACCAGAACCGCCGGTATCAGGTACTCGCCGGAGCGCGCCCGTGAACGTGCTCACGCCGTGCAGCTTGGCCCAGACGATCTTGCCCGTTCGCGTCGGCCGCCAGCCCCAGTCCGCGAGCCGCTCGACGATCTGCATCCCGTAGCCGCCGCCGCGGTTCACGTGGCCGTCGGTCGGCACCGGCGGCGAGGGGTTGGCGTCCTCGACCTCGATCCGCAGGGTCTTGCCCGTGTCGAACAGGCGCAGGGCCACGTGCCCCCAGCCGTGCATCACCGCGTTCGCGACGAGCTCGGAGGCCACGAGCTCGGCCTGCGACGCGCCCTCGACCTGCCACGCCTGGCACGTCCGCACGACGGCGTGGCGCGCACGGGCGATCGACGTCGGCTCGCTCGGGAGCAGCCACCGGCGGCTCCGCGGCCCTCCGTCGGTGGGCACGACGTCGCTCTGGACGTCGGGCACCCGCACGACCACGACCGCGACGTCGTCCTCCGGCGTCGACCCGACGCGCGAGAGGAGCTGCTCGCCCACCCCGGCGGCGTCGGACGCGCTCACGGCCCCCGCCTCGTCCGCGAGGGCCTCGAGCCCCGCCCGCAGGTCGCGGTCGCGTCGCTCGATCAGCCCGTCGGTGTAGAACACGAGGACGTCGCCCGGCAGGAGCCGCAGGCTCGCCGTCGCGCGCACGCTGGGCCCGTAGCCGATGAGCGTGCCGGCCGCGCCGTCGAGCAGGTGGGCGGACCCGCCGCGCACGAGGACGGGCGGCAGGTGGCCGGCGCGCGAGTACGCGAGCTCCCACAGTGGCTCGCCCTGCACCGGCTCGACGGGCATCCGCTCGAGCCGCGCGTACACGAGGCTGGACGCGCGCGGCAGCCGCATCCCCGAGACGAGCTCGTCGACGCGCTCGAGCACGTCGCCCGGCAGCGTCATCTCGAACGCGTACGACCGCACGACCGACCGCATCTGCCCCATCGTGGCCGCGGCCTCGACGTCGTGCCCGACGACGTCGCCGATGACCACGCCGACGTCCCGCTCGGTGAGCTGCAGGACGTCGTACCAGTCGCCGCCGACCTGGGCGTGGTCCGAGTTCGGGGCGTAGTAGGTCCACACGTCGAGCCCAGTCACGTCGGCCTGCTCAGGGAGCATCGCGCGCTGCAGCGTCTCGGCGAGCCGGTGCTCACGCGCGTACAGGCGGGCCGTGTCGATGAGCATCCCGGCACGTCGCGCGATCGACCGCAGCGTCGTCCCCGGGGTCAGCGACGGCATGAACTCGCGCCCCGGCTCGAGGACGACGACCAGCAGGCCCAGCACGCGCCGTCGGCCCGGGACCGGGTAGACGGTCACGCCGCCCGCCTCCTCGAGGTCCGCCATGAGCCGCGACCGGACGTCGCGCTGCAGGACGTCGCTCGCGCTGCCGGGCGGGTACGCACCGGTGAAGTCCACCTCGACGGGGCCGAGGTCCTCTCCGTCGAGCACGTCCTGCACGACGTCGCGCCCCCACGCCAGGCCGTCCGGGGGCGCCGTCTGGGCGGCGTGGCGGGGGTGGTGGCGCGTCCGGATCCGCGAGCTGGGAGGGGTGTTGACGTCGACGCTCTCCGCGTACACGAGCCCCTTGTCGTTCATGTAGAACGCGATCCGGCACCCGACGGCCCGGCCCAGCACGTCGGCGATCTCACGGAGCACCTGCGGGTGGTCGAGGTCCGTCAGCAGCGACGAGACCTGCGTCATGAGGTCGAGGCGGGCCATCCGGCGCCGTGACAGCTCGAAGGTCGCACGCTCCCCCGTCGGCTCGCCGACGTGGTCCGACACGTCGACCTGCAGCCCGAGCCAGTGCTCGGGCTCGTCGCCGGAGCCGGGCACGGGGCTGAACGAGAGTTGGTGCCAGCGGAGCGCTCCGTCGGGGGCGACGTCGTGCACGATGACCTGGACCGCGCGCCCGGAGTCGAACGCGGTCCGGAGCGGGTCCATGTCCGGGCCCTCCTGGACGAGGTCCCGCAGCACGGAGATCGGCTCGCCGACGACGGCGCGCGTCCCTGCCGCGACCTGCGTCCTGAACGCCTCGTTCATCCATTCCAGCCGCAGGCCGGCGCGCCGCGACCCGGTGAGGAACATGGGCACCGACGAGGTCTCGAGCGCGGCCAGCAGAGCCGCCGGGAGAGGGGCCGGAGCGGGCCCCTGAGGGGGCGCGGGCACAGTGATCGACGGGTCCGGCGCACCCGCCGGACGCGGGTCCCGTCCCTCCATGACCCCTCCTTCGCGCTGCTCGCGCAGGTCAGCGCATATGCGGCACGCGTCGAGGGTACTGTCCCCCGGCGCCGATCGACCGTAGATTGGGCACGTGCACGAGCAGAACAACCGTACCGATCCCGCCGGTGAGCCCGACGGCACGTCCGTCGACGTCGCCGACGAGCTCTCTGGCGCCTCGATCGACGAGGTTGCCGGCGCCGCGCGCGATCCGGGCGACGTCGGGGTCATCGTCGGGAACCAGCGTGTCCGCATCGTCCTGGCGGGTGAAATCGACATCGATCTGGAGCACGACCTGCGCGACGCCATCGGCGACGCCGAGGGCACCGGGCTCCCCATCGAGATCGACGCGCACCACGTGACGTTCATCGACTCGTCCGGCGTGTCGTTCCTCGCGGAGCTCGCCAGCCGCGCCAACCCGCCCGTGCGCGTCCTGCGCGCGCCCCCGAGCATGAAGTTCCTGCTCACCGTGACCCGCCTCGACGAGCTCGTGGAGCTCGTCGACGTGGACTCCGGCCTCGAGTAGCGGACGGCTCCCGGAAACGTCAGAGGGCCCGGCGGTCGCGCGACCGCCGGGCCCTCGTCACGTCACGGGGACGTGCAGGTCACATCTTGTGGCCGGCGGAGCGGAGCTGCTGGGCCGCCTCGACGATGCGCTGGGCCATGCCGGCCTCGGCGAGCTTGCCCCAGGCGCGCGGGTCGTAGGCCTTCTTGTTGCCGACCTCGCCGTCGATCTTCAGGACGCCGTCGTAGTTGCCGAACATGTGGCCGGCCACGGGGCGCGTGAACGCGTACTGGGTGTCCGTGTCGATGTTCATCTTGATGACGCCGTTGTCCACGGCCTCCGCGATCTCCTCGGCCGTCGAGCCCGAGCCGCCGTGGAAGACGAGGTCGAACGGGTTCTCCTTGCCGACCTCCTTGCCGACGACGTCCTGGATCTCCTTGAGGAGGGCCGGGCGCAGCTTGACCGCGCCGGGCTTGTAGACGCCGTGCACGTTGCCGAACGTGAGGGCCGTCAGGTAGCGGCCCTTCTCGCCCAGGCCGAGCGCGCGGACGGTCGCGAGGCCGTCCTCGGGGGTGGTGTAGAGCTTCTCGTTGATCGCGGCCTCGTGGCCGTCCTCCTCGCCGCCGACGACGCCGATCTCGATCTCGAGGATCGTGCGGGCGGCGACGGAGAGCTCGAGGAGCTCCTGCGCGATGACGAGGTTCTCGTCGAGCGGCACGGTCGAGCCGTCCCACATGTGCGACTGGAACGTCGGCAGGCCGCCGTTCTTGACCTGCTCGGCCTCGAGCTGCAGCAGCGGGCGGACCCACGAGTCGATGTTCTGCTTGGCGCAGTGGTCGGTGTGGATCGCGATGTTCACCGGGTAGTTCTTCGCGACCTCGGTCGCGTACGCGGCGAGGGCGATCGAGCCCGACACGCGGTCCTTGATCGTGGAGCCCGAGGCGTACTCGGCGCCGCCGACGGAGACCTGGATGATGCCGTCCGACTCCGCCTCGGCGAAGCCCTGGAGGGCCGCGGTGATCGTCTGCGAGGAGGTGATGTTGACCGCCGGGTAGGCGAACGAGCCCGCCTTGGCGCGGTCGATCATCTCGGCGTAGATCTCGGGGGTTGCGATGGGCATCTGAGTGGTCTCCTGTGTGATGCGGAGGGTGGGCTTCCTCGATTGTTCCACGAATCCTCCACCGCCCCCGCGGGCGTCACAGATGCTGGACGGCCCACGCCCACATGGCGATCGCCGCGGCCGCACCGGCGTTGAGGGAGCGCGTCGAGCCGTGCTGCGTCACGTGCACGACGACGTCGCACACGGCCTGCGCGGACGCGCTCAGCCCGGCGCTCTCCTGGCCCAGCAGCAGCACGCACGACGCGGGGAGCGCGAGCCCCTCGAGCGGAACCGAGCCCGGGACGTTGTCGACGCCGACGACCGGGAGCCGCGTGGGCGCGCCGGCGTCGTCGGGCGGGCCTGCCGTCGCCGCCCAGGCCGCGAGCGCCTCGGCGTCCGGGTGGTGCTCGACGTGCAGGTAGCGGTCGGTGACCATCGCGCCGCGCCGGTTCCAGCGCCGCCGGCCGACGATCCGGACGCTCGCCGCGTTGAACGCGTTGGCCGTGCGGACCACGGAGCCGATGTTGAGGTCGTGGGCCCAGTTCTCGACGGCGACGTGGAGCTGGGTGGTGGGGTGCTCGGCGCGCTCGCGGTCGAGGTCGGCGACGATCGCCTCGACCGTCAGGTAGCGGTAGGCGTCGACGACGTTCCGGGCGTCGCCGCCCGCGAGGAGCTCGGGGTCGTAGCGCGGGTCCGGCTCCCCGGACGGCAGGCGCGGCCACGCGTCCGGCCCCCCGGGCCACGGTCCGACGCCGACGACACGCGCCGCCTCGTCGCCGGGGCGGTCGCCGGCGACGTCGTCGGTCCGGTCACCGGGGGTCTGCGCGGTCATCCGACCATCCTCGCGGGTCGCGATGACGGGAGCTCAGCGCTGCGCGAGCCACTCGTCGTACGTCACCGTGCCGTACCGGGCGTCGGGCACGAGGTTGAGGCCGGCGCGGAAGAACGCGCCGATGCCCCCCGGGAGCTGGACCGCGACGACGGGCCGGCGCGAGCCGTGCACACGCCGCCAGCGCTGCGCCATGTCGCGCGCGTCCAGGACCTCGGGGCCGCCGACGGTCCAGGTGCGGGCCGGACCGTCCTCGAGCGCGGCGTCGACGAGCGCGCGGGCGACGTCGGACAGGTCGATGGACTGGAACCTCGTGCCGCGGGGCACGGGCAGCAGACCCAGGCGCGCCCAGCGGCCGAGACGGCCGTCACGGCCGAAGAACAGCTCGAGGAAGTCGTGGAACTGCGTGGCCCGCACGACCGTCACGGGCACCCCGCCGACCTCGGCACCCCGCAGGTAGGTCCGCTCCTGCGCGACGTGCGCCTCGTAGTAGGCGTAGTCGGCCTTGTCGACGTTCGCGATCGACAGCACGGAGATCCGCCCGACGCCGGCCCGCCGCGCCGCGGCGGCCAGCCGCTCCGCACCGGTCGTGAAGACCTTCATCGAGCCCGGCCCCATGCCGTTGCTGGCATCGATCACCGCGTCCGCGCCGGCGAGCGCCCCGTCCAGCGCCTCCGCGACGACGGTCCCGTCGCCGAGGACGTCGAGCGCGACGTACGCGGCCCCCTCGACCCGGCGGACGTCGTCGTGCTCGGGGACGTGCCGGGACAGCACCCGCACGGTGAGCCCCCGCGCGAGCGCCTCGCGGACGACGGCACGCCCCGCGTTGCCCGTCCCGCCCAGCACCACGACCGTCGTCACACCGCGTCCGTTCGCCATGCCCCGATCGTAGGGGCGGCGTCTGCGCAGGTCGACGGGCACGACGCGTCTGCACAGGTCGTCCTCATCCCGGGCCCACGGTCCGCCGAACCCGCCCACTACGCTGAACGCATGAGCGCCCTCGCCCTGTCCGGAGAGCTGGCCGGGCACGTGTCCGCCCAGCTCGCCTCGAGCCCCCTGGGGTTCCTCGACCCGAACACCCTCATCGACCGGTTCGGGTCGCTGGCGCTCGTCGGCATCGTGTTCATCGTGTTCATCGAGACGGGGCTCGTGTTCCCGTTCCTGCCCGGCGACTCGCTGCTGTTCACCGCGGGCATGCTCGTCGCGGCGACCGACAGCAGCCTGAACATCCCGCTGCCGGGGCTGATCGCGATCCTGTTCGCGGCCGCGTTCTGCGGGAACCAGTGCGGGTACGCGATCGGCAAGTTCGCCGGGCCACGCATCTTCAGCCGCCCCGACTCGAAGATCCTGCGCAAGGACTACGTCGACAAGACCAACGAGTACTTCGACCGCTACGGCGGCCGGACCATCCTGCTCGCGCAGTTCGTGCCGATCGTCCGGACGTTCGCCCCGATCGCGGCGGGCGTCGGGCGGATGCGGTACCGCTCCTTCTGGCCGTACAGCCTGCTCGGGACGTTCGTGTGGACGACCGTCGTCACGACGCTCGGCTACTACCTCGGCCGGATCTCGTTCATCCGCGACAACATCGAGCCGATCTTCATCGGCATCGTCGTGCTGTCCGTCGTGCCGATCGTCTTCGAGGCACGTCGCAAGACCAAGGAGGCCCGCGCCGCCGCGGGCACGACGGGCGGCACGCCCGCCCCGCGCCACGGTCGCGCCGCCGGCGTGCCCGCCAACCCGCGCAGCCGTTCCGAGCACGAGGAGGTCTGACCGTGACCCACGATGCCCCCCACGACGACGCCCGCACCGTCGACTGCTGGCTCACCGACATGGACGGCGTGCTCGTCCACGAGAACAACGCTCTGCCGGGCGCTCCCGAGTTCATCGCGCGGCTCCGGGAGAAGGAACGACCGTTCCTCGTCCTCACGAACAACTCGATCTACACGCCGCGCGACCTCCGGGCGCGGCTCGCGGCGTCGGGCATCGACGTGCCCGAGGAGTCCATCTGGACGTCCGCGCTCGCGACCGCGACGTTCGCGTCGCAGCAGATCCCGGGCGGCAGCGCGTACGTCATCGGGGAGGCGGGCCTCACCACCGCGCTCTACGAGGCCGGCTACACGCTCACCGACGCGAACCCGGACTACGTGATCCTCGGCGAGACGCGCACCTACTCGTTCGAGGGCATCACGCGCGCCATCCGGCTGATCCGCGACGGCGCCCGGTTCCTGTGCACCAACCCGGACTCGACCGGGCCGAGCGCCGAGGGCCCGCTCCCCGCGACCGGGGCCGTGGCGGCCATGATCACCAAGGCGACGGGACGTCAGCCGTACTTCGTCGGCAAGCCGAACCCCATGATGTTCCGGTCGGCGCTCAACCGGATCGACGCGCACTCCGAGCGGACCGCGATGATCGGCGACCGCATGGACACCGACGTCGTCGCGGGGATCGAGGCGGGCCTGTACACCTACCTCGTGCTCACGGGCTCGACGCGCCGTGACGAGGTCGAGGGCTGGCCGTTCCGGCCGAGCGAGGTCGTCGACGGGATCGCGGACCTCGTCGACCGGGTCTGACCCGGCCACCCGAGGCCTCAGCGGGGCCGCGCTCTCGGGTCGTCAGAACCCGGTGACCGTAGAAGCGTCGCCAGGTTCTGACAGCTCGAGCGGGGCAGCGCCGGCTCAGGCGAGGTCGAGGTCCGCCAGGTCGAAGAGGTAGTGGTACGGCACGCCGAGCGCCTCGATCTTCTCGCCCGCACCCGTGGCGCGGTCGACGATCGTCGCGACCGCCACCACCTCGGCGCCCGCCTCGCGGCACGCCTCGACGGCCGCGATGGGCGAGCCGCCCGTCGTCGTCGTGTCCTCGAGGACCACGACGCGGCGGCCCGCGATGTCCGGGCCCTCGATCTGGCGCTGCATCCCGTGCGCCTTCGCGGCCTTCCGGACGACGAACGCGTCGAGATCCTGCCCACGCGACGCCGCGGCGTGCAGCAGGGCCGTCGCGATCGGGTCGGCGCCCAGCGTGAGCCCGCCGACGGCGTCCACGTCCGCGGTCCCGAAGCCCAGCTCCTCGAGCTGGTCGAGCAGCACGTGGCCGATCAGCGGCGCGGCGCGGTGGTGGAGCGTGACGCGGCGCAGGTCGACGTAGTAGTCGGCCTCCTTGCCGGACGACAGCGTCACCCGGCCGTGCACCACGGCGAGCTCCTTGATGAGGTCGCGCAGCTGCTCGCGCGGGGTCGGGGAGAACGAGGCGGCGGTCGTGTCGGTCACAAGGCTCAAGCGTAGCGGGACGCCCACGGCCGGCCGCCGGCCGTCTCGGCGTGCCGTCTCAGCGGGCAGCGCGAGCCGCGACCCGCAGGTCGTCGACGAACCCGGCGAACGCCTCGTCCCAGCCCGAGCGGTCGCGGAGCCGTAGGAGCGACGACGGATGGACCGTGACGAGCACCCGGTGGCCGGCGTCGTCCTGCAGGTGCCCCCGCTCGTCGCCGACCCGGACCTCACGCCCGAGCACCTGACGGGCGGCTGTCGCGCCCAGCGCGACGACGACGCGCGGCGCGACCGCCGTGAGCTCCGCCTCGAGCCACGGCGCGCACGCGCGGAGGTGCCCGACGGCCGGCTTCTTGTGGATGCGGACCGGCCGAGAGCCGCCCTTGCGAGGACGCTCCTCGAACCGGAAGTGCTTGACCGCGTTGGTCAGGTAGACGTCGTCACGAGCGATCCCGGCCGCATCGAGCGCGTCGTCGAGCACTCGGCCCGCCGGGCCGACGAACGGCTCGCCCTCCCGGTCCTCGCGATCCCCCGGCTGCTCGCCGACGAGGACGAGCCGCGCGTCGGACGAGCCGCGGGAGAACACGACCTGCGTCGCGGGCGCCCACAGCTCGCACCCCCGGCACGACGGCGCAGCCTCCCGCAGGGCGGCGACGTCGCCGTCCTCGGGGACCCAGCGGGCGGCGCCGGGCCGGTCCGTCCGCGCGGCCGTCGTCTCAGTCCTTCTTCCAGCGGTTCCGCATGCCCGTGAGCCCGGTCGTGTCGAGCGCCCGGACCGCGCTGCGAGGGATCGCCCGGAGGAACCCGGATGCGACCTGGTAGCGCAGCGACGGCGTCGAGATCACGGCACCGCGCCGGACGTCCGCGAGCGCCGTGGAGACGACCTGGTCGGCCTCCAGCCACGCGATGTCGGGCAGGCCGGACACGTCGATGTCGGCGCGGTCGTGGAACTCGGTGTGCGTGAGCCCCGGGCACAACGCCGTCGCGGTCACGCCGGTGCCCTTGAGCTGGACGGCGAGGACCTCGGTGAACGTCCGCACCCAGGCCTTGTGCGCCGAGTAGGTGCTGCTCGTCGTGAGCGCGGCGACCGACGCGACGTTGAGGATCGCGCCCCTCCCCCGCTCGACCATCGCGGGCGCGGCCGCGTGCGAGAGCACGAGGACGGCCTTCACGAGCACGTCGAGGGCGCCGAGCTCGACGTCGAGGTCGCCGCCCACGAACGACTGGTTCACGGGGAAGCCCGCGTTGTTGACGAGGAGCGAGATCGGGCGCTCCCGGTCGGCGAGCCGGGCCGCCACGCCCTCGAGGCCCTCGGGATCGGCGAGGTCCGCGACGAGGACCTCCGCCCGGACGCCGGCCGCCACGCGCAGCTGCCCTGCGAGGTCCGCCAGGCGTTCCCCGTCGCGCGCCACCAGGACGACGTCGTGTCGGTTGGTGGCCAGCTGCCACGCGAACTCGAGGCCGAGGCCCGAGCTCGCGCCGGTGATGAGTGCGGTCGCCATGCCCGTCACTGTAGGCGGTGGCCGCAGCGTTGGGGAGGGCCGTTACGCTCGCGTCCATGCGTCTCGCCACCTGGAACGTCAACTCGATCCGCAGCCGGGCCGACCGGGTCCTCGCCTTTCTCGCACGGTCCGGCACGGACGTGCTCGCGATCCAGGAGACCAAGTGCCGGGACGACCAGTTCCCGGCCCTGCCGTTCGAGCTCGCCGGCTACGAGGTGGCGCACGTCGGGCTCTCGCAGTGGAACGGCGTCGCGATCCTGTCGCGCGTGGGGATCGAGGACGTCGAGATCGGGTTCCCCGACCAGCCCGCGTTCGGGGACCCGCCCGTCCGGGAGGCCCGCGCGATCGCCGCGACGTGCGGCGGGGTGCGCGTGTGGTCGCTGTACGTGCCGAACGGGCGCGTCCTCGACGACCCGCACTACCACTACAAGCTCGAGTGGCTCGCCCGTCTGCGCGACGCCGCCGAGGGCTGGCTCGCGGCCGACCCGGGCCTCGAGGCGGCACTCGTCGGCGACTGGAACATCGCGCCGCTCGACACGGACGTGTGGGACCCCGCCCTGTTCGCCGGCAGGACGCACGTCTCCCCCGCCGAGCGCGAGGCGTTCGCGGCGTTCGCGCGGGCCGGGTGGACCGAGGTGACCCGCGAGCACCTGCCCGAGCCCGGGAAGTACACGTACTGGGACTACACGCAGCTCCGCTTCCCCCGGAACGAGGGCATGCGGATCGACCTCGCCTACGCGACGCCCGCGCTCGCGTCACGCGTCACCGGCGTCGAGATCGACCGGAACGAGCGCAAGGGCAAGGGCGCGTCCGACCACGTGCCCGTGATCCTGGACCTCGCGTAGCCGGGTAGATTTCGCGCATGACGACACCCCCGTCCGGCGGCTCGCCCGAGGACCCGTACGCGACCCCCTCCGGTGGTGCGCCCCAGGACCCGCAGCAGCCTCAGCCGAACCCCGCGTACCCGCCGTACACCCCGCCGCCGTACGGGCAGCAGCAGCCCTACCAGCCGCAGCAGCCGTACCAGCCCTACGGCCAGCCCGCGGAGCAGCCTCTCGCGCAGCCGTACGGTCAGCAGCCGTACGGCGCCGGGTACCCGCAGCAGCCGTACGCCTACGCGCCGGGGTATCCCGGGCCGCAGCGCACCAACGGTCTCGCGGTGGCGTCGATGTGGACGTCGATCGGCGGGATCGTCACGTGCGGGCTCGCCGGGGTCGTGGGCCTGATCCTCGGAATCATCGCCCTCAACCAGATCAAGCGGGACGGCACCGGGGGCCGCGGCATGGCCATCGCGGGCATCGTCGTGGGCGCGGTGTTCACGGTGTTCTTCGTGGGGCTGTTCATCGCCGGGATCGTCGACGGCTTCCAGGAAGGCTGGGACTCGGGGACCACGTTCGACGACGGCCTCACCACCTGAGCGCGCCTCCCGCACGACGACGGCCGCGCCCCCTGGGAGGGGGTGCGGCCGTCGTCGTCGGGGCAGGCGGGCGTCGTCAGCCGAGCGTGACGACGACGCTCACCGTGGACCCCGCGGGCGCGGGCGGGATCGGGGTGGCGGGGTCGTGCGCGACGCCGTCGACGGTCACCGACGCGACCCCGTGCGAGACGTGGTCGGGGTTGCGCACCTCGATCTCGTAGACCGCGCCGCGCCACTCGCGGCGCACCTCGAAGCCGTCCCAGTCGGCCGGGACCGACGGGTCGACGATCAGCCCGTCGAGAGCGAGGCGCACGCCCAGGACGTACTTGGTGACGGCGGTGTACATCCAGCCGGCGGTGCCGGTGAGCCACGGGTTCTGCGCCTTGCCGAACCACTCGTGGTCGCGGCCGTAGAGGAACTGGACGTAGGCGTAGGGCTCGGCGCCGCGGACCTCGATGTTGTCGTTCTGGTGGAACGGGAGGATCGCGTCGTAGAACTGGACGGCCTCGTCGCCGCGGCCCAGCAGCGCCTCGGCGATGATCGGCCACGCGTTGGGGTGGCTGAAGATCGCGGCGTTCTCCTTGATGCCCGGGTAGACGCGGGTCACGAAGCCGACGGTGTCGTCGACCTTGGTGAACGCAGGCCAGTTGAGGTGGTTCCCGTACTCGGACCCGAGCAGCTCGCGCACCGAGTCCATCGACGCCTCACCGCGCTCCTGGGACGTGATGCCCGCGATCACGGGCCACGCCTGGTGCTCGAGGAAGATCTTGCCCTCGTCGTTGGCGGCGGAACCGATCTTCACGCCGTCGCGCGTGTAGCCGCGGATCCACCAGCGCCCGTCCCACAGCTCGCTGTCGGCGACGGCGCGGATGCGGTCGAGCTCCGCCGTCCAGCGCTCGACGTCCTCGGTCCGCCCGAGGGGCTCGGCGACCTCGAGGAAGGCCCGGATCGCCCACGCGTGCAGGAACGTCACGAGCGCGGTCTCGCCGCCGCCGAGGTTGAGGCAGTCGTTCCAGTCGGCGCGCAGGCCGAGCGCGACGCCGTTGGGCCCGACCTGCTCGGCCGAGAACTCGAGCGCCCGGCGCAGGTGCTCGTACACCGTGGCGGGCGTGCCCTGCGCGAACGGGATCTCGAGGTCCAGGAACGCGAGGTCCCCCGTCT
Organism: Luteimicrobium sp. NPDC057192; assembly: GCF_042670205.1. Taxonomy (NCBI): domain Bacteria; kingdom Bacillati; phylum Actinomycetota; class Actinomycetes; order Micrococcales; genus Luteimicrobium; species Luteimicrobium sp. NPDC057192. The sequence continues at coordinate 20,199 of NZ_JBHUWD010000023.1, forward strand.
CCTTGACGTACTCGACGACGGACGGCACGAGCCAGAGGTGGTCGTCCGAGCACGTGTCCTCGAGGCCGTGGATCAGGTCGGCGACGTTGGGGGTCGGGACGATCGTCGGGGACGGCACGTCGGGGAGCTTCTCGGCGTCGGGGTCGAACGCCTTGGGGTCGAACAGGTGCAGCCCGTAGCCCTGCTCGGTCTGGGCACGGAGCAGCTCGACGATGCGCTGGCGCGTCTTCGTCGGGTTCGAGTGGATGACGCTCATGACGTCCTGGGCGGTGTCGCGGTAGCCCAGGCCGTTGCGGCCCCCGACCTCGACGAACGACGCGAACCGCGACCACACGACGCACGTCTCGGCCTGGAGCAGCGTCCACGAGTTGATCATCGTGTTCATGCCCTCGTGGGGCGTGCGGATGCGGAGCTTGTCCTGCTTGGCGTGCCAGTAGTCGCGCAGGCGCTGGAACTCGCGATCGACAGCGGGCACCTCGGCCGACTCCACGTCCGCGTACTTGGCCTGCATGGCGCGGCCGGCCTCGTCCCGCGAGCCGTAGCCCAGCAGGTACACGAGCCGCTTGGTCTCGCCGGGCTGCAGGACGACCTTGTGCTGGAGCGAGCCGCAGTGGTTCTGGGTCGTCGCGCTCCTGTTCGTCCCCTCGCCCCGCTCGATCGCGACGGGGTTCGTCTCGGTGCGGTACGCCCCGATGAAGTTGTCGCGCAGCGAGTCGTACGACGACGGCGTCTCGCTCGAGGCGACGTAGTGGAACGTCCACGGCTCGTAGTAGAAGTCGTACTCGATGATGCCGTCCTCGTACGACGAGCCCGACGCGTAGAGCGACATCTGCAGGTTCTGGTTGTCGATCGTGATCGTGTGGAAGCTGAACTCCACGTACGACGCGACCGTCAGCTCCCGGACCCGGTCCGAGGTGTTGGTGACCCGGACGTCCCACAGCTCGACGTCGTCGTCGAGCGGGATGAAGACCGTCTGCTCGGTGTCGATGCCGCGGTACTCGGAGCGGAACCGCGTGTAGCCCATGCCGTGGCGGGTGGTCCACCGCCCTGCGCCGCCCGGGCCGGCCTCGGCGTCGGGCTCGGTCCCCCGCTCCACGAACGGCTTGCCCACGGGCTGCCAGGAGGCCGACCAGTAGTCGCCGTCGGCGTCGTCCCGCACGTAGACGTAGTGGCCCGGGCGGTCGAGAGGGACGCCGTTCTGACGGAACCGGGAGATCCGGCCGTACTCCGACGACTTGTAGTAGGAGTAGCCGCCCCCGTGGTGGGACAGCACGGTGCACATGTTCTTCGTGCCCAGGTAGTTCGTCCAGGACACCGGGACGTCGGGGCGGTCGATCACGTACTCGTCGGCATCGGTGTCGAAGAATCCGTAACGCATGGTGGGTCGTCCTTGCTCGTGCTGGGTCGTTCGGGGTGGGCGTGCGGGGGCGGGCTCAGACGCCGGCCGTGACGAAGCCACGGAGCCACGTGAGCAGCTCCTCGGCCTTCTCGGGCGAGTCGGCCTCGACGAACATCCGGAGCACCGGCTCGGTGCCCGAGAAGCGCAGGAGCGCCCAGTTGTCGTTCTCGAGGAGGATCTTGGTGCCGTCGAGGTGGGACACGCTGACGACGGGGTACGGGCCGACGTGCGTGAGCGGCTCGGCCTCGAGGCGGCGCGGCACCGCGACCCGCATCTCGGGCGTCGACGGGACGCCGGCCTCGAGGGTGTAGAGGCGACCGGTGATCGCGTAGATCATCTCGCGCAGCTCGGAGATCCGCTTGCCCGTGCGGGCCAGCATCTCGACGACGAGCGCGCACGCGAAGATGCCGTCCTTGCCGAGGATCCAGCCGCGGATCGTCAGGCCGCCGGACGACTCGCCACCGAGGACCGCGCCGATCTCCTCCATGCCCGCCGTGACGTGCTTGAAGCCGACCTTGACCTCGCGCGACTCCTCGCCGAAGTGGGCGGCGAGCCGGTCGAGCAGGTGCGTGGTGGCGAGGTTGCGGACCACGCCACCCTTCTCGCCGCGGAACTCGTGCAGGTACCAGTAGAGGAGGAGCAGCAGGTCGTTCGTGGTGATGTACTCGCCGGTCTCGTCGACGATCCCGATGCGGTCCGAGTCGCCGTCGGTCGCCATGCCGAGCGCGTACCGCCCCTCGCCGGACCGGATCATCTCGATGAGCGACGACAGGCGCTGCAGGTCGGGTGCGGGCGCGATCCCGCCGAACAGCGGGTTGTGCTGCGCGTGGATGAACTCGGCCCGGACGCGCATGTCGCCGAGGATCGTGCCGAGCGTGAGCTGGCTCGTCCCGTACATCGGGTCGACGACGACCTGGAGGTTCGACCCGCGGACGGCGTCCACGTCGACGATCTTCTCGATCGCGTCGACGTACGGGTCGGTGAGCGTCCGGTCGACGACGACGCCCGCCTTGCGCGCGAGGTCGAGGTCGAGCGTGATCACGTCGTCCACGGACATGGCGTTGGCCTCGTCCTGGTAGCGGTCGGTCTCGTCGTCGAGCGGCAGCGAGCCGTCGGCACGGAACACCTTGATGCCGTTCCACTCGGGCGGGTTGTGGCTCGAGGTGACGATGATCCCGTAGGCCGAACCGAGGTAGGGCGCCGCGAACGTCACCAGGGGGGTGGGGACGTCGTCGGGCAGGAGGGTGACCGGGATGTTGTTGCCGGCGAAGACCTCGGCGGCCGCGATCTTCGACTCCTCCGAGAGGAAGCGCCGGTCCCCGCCGATGACGACGCCGCGCGACTCGAGCCCGCGGCGCGTGGTCTCGTTGGCGATGGCCTGGGACAGACGGCGCACGTTCGCGAGCGTGTACCCCTCGCCGATCACCGCGCGCCAGCCGCCCGTCCCGAAGTGGATGGTCGTGTCGGTGTTCTTCTTCGGCATGAAGAGGCGCTTGAGCAGGATGTCCGCGGCCTCCTGGAGCTCGGCCGGCGAGTTGATGCCGTGCACCTCGTCGGTGTCGTAGATCTGGTACGTCGAGACGCGTCGGCCGTCGGCGATGGCGCGGTGCGCGAGGTCGGTGAGCCGCTCCGCGCCCGCGGCGACGAGCTCCTCGAGCGCCCCGAACAGCAGCGCGGGAGCCGCGACGTAGGCGCCCACGTTGATCTCGTGCCCGTCGGTGGTCTCCCCCGCGGCGGGCTCCGTCCCGGCGCTCACGATCGCGGTGACCTCGCCGTCGACGCGGACGACCCGGTCGTACGCGGGGCGCGGCTCCGCGAGCACGGCGGTGAGGAAGGTGAGGTCGGCGCCCTTGAGCGCGTGCCGGGTGAGCAGCGCCAGCAGGGACTCGCTGCGCAGCAGCGGCGTGTCCGCGTAGGCGACGAGGACGACGTCCGCGTCGGCCGGGAGCGCGGCGCGCGCCGCGAGCGCTGCGGGGCCGGTGCCCGCGGACCCCGACTGCTCGACGTACGTGAGGTCCGGGCCGAGGAGCTCGCGGACGCGCGTGTCGCCCGATGCCACGACGACCACGGTGCGGTCGCGGTCGACGACGTGGGTGAGCGTCTCGAGGGCCCGCTGCACGACCGTCGAGTCGCCGAGGGGCTGCGTGAGCACGTCGCGCGAGGCCGCGTCGTGGCCCGCGGCGAGGAGGACGGCGGCGCGCCGCGCGAGCTGCTGGCGTGCGGGTGCGGCCTGGGTGCTGGGCATGGACCTGATCCTCCGGTCGGCTGGGTCCGCTGACGGTGTGGGCAGACGAGGGGCTGACTCGGCCGGACGGAGTTTTGAACGGCGTCCTTCCTTATTCCGAAGCCTACACGCGAGCCCGCGACGAGGCGACCCCCTCCGACGCGGGCGACGAGTCCGACATCTCGGGCGTCGACACGCCGATGGAAGCGCTCCCGGTTGTGAAGGTTTGCGGCACGCCCGTACCGCGGAAACCCCGCCCATGCGCCCGGCTATCGCCCACTTTGGGATACCCGTGATCGGGTGTGATCGACCCGATCCCACCGTGCCGTAGCAGGCAACTCGGACAGGCGCAATCCCTCGTTACATATTTGTGACCTCGGACCTCCGTTGCCTAGCCTCGATCAGCCGACGGACGCTCGACCTGCCGTCTGCCCCGACCCGGAACGCCGAGCGCTGCCACCGGGAAGGGCCCATGACCGTGGCAGCGACGGGGGACCCACCTTCGGTGGCCCGGGCCATGACGGACCGGACCTCCTCGGGGTGAAGCCGCACCACGCGGCCGGGCACGTACCTCCCGCCCGAACCCGACAGCTCACCTCGCAGGCGTGAGAGGTACAACACCATGCTCCGAACCCGTGAGCAGGGCGCCGTGCGCCCTGAGGGTGGGCGTGTGCGCCGCTTCGGCCGCGTCGCGACCACCACCGGCCTCCTCGCAGGCCTCCTCGGCGGCGGCCTCGTCGCCGTCGGCGCGGCGACCCCCGCGGCCGCCGCTACCACCGTCAAGACCGCGACGTCGGCCAAGGCCACCCCGACGCTCTCCCTCCGCGTCAGCGACCGGTCCTACTACAAGAAGCGCCCGCCGCTCGTCACCGTGCGCTCCCTCACCCGGGGCCACGCGACCGCCGGCAAGGTCTACTTCCGCGTCAGCGGCAAGCTCGTCGCCGTCCGCACGCTCAAGAGCGGGAAGGCCACCTACCGCCTGTCGTCGCACCTGAGCACCGGCAAGCACCGCGTCCGCGCGACGATCCACCCGGCGACGCCGCGCACCGTCAAGGAGCGCACCAAGTTCACGACCGTCAGGACGCACAAGTACTCGTCGCGCGTCGTCGAGAAGGCCGTGAAGTACACCGGCACGCGCTACGTGTACGGCGGCTCGAGCCCCCGCGGCTTCGACTGCTCGGGCTTCACCAAGTACGTGTACAAGCACACCAAGGTGAAGTCGCTCCCGCGCACGTCGTCGGGCCAGCGCCACGCCGGCAAGGTCGTCTCCAAGCGCCACGCCAAGGCGGGCGACCTGGTCTACACCCCCGGCCACGTGGGCATCTACGTCGGCGGCAACAAGATCATCGACGCCCCGCGGCCCGGCAAGTCCATCCACGTGCGGAGCATGTGGCGGGCCAGCTGGACGTTCGTCCACGTGAGCGCCAAGGCGAACACGATCTGACCCACGCGGTCCGGGCACACCGCCCGCACCACCGACGAGAACGCCGGAGCAGGACGCCGTCCTACTCCGGCGTTCTCGTCGTCTCCAGGGACTCGAGGTAGTCGCTCGGCCCCTGCACCAGGTCCCGCAGGACGGCGCGCGCGCCGCCCGTGAGCGCGGCGTACCCGGCCACCGGTGCGGGGCGGACGGCGATCCGCTCCCACGGGGAGGCGAGCACGCGCGTCCGCAGCTCGGCCTCGAGGCTCGGGCGCAGGTCCTCCGTGAGCGGCGCGTACACCCCGCCCAGCAGGACGGTGTCGAGGTCGAGCAGGTTCACGAGCGTCGACAGCGCGGTGCCGAGGGCCTTACCTGCGCGGGCGACGACGTCCCGCGCCCGGTCGCCCGCCTCCCCGCCCGCAGCGAGGGCCTCGAGGACGGGAGCGAGGCCGTCGGAGGCGCCGTCGTCGGACCGGGGGGCACGGGGGGCCGGGGTGTCGAGCCCGAGGCCGCGCAGGAGCGCGTCCTTGCCGGCGAGCTGCTCGAGGCAGCCGGTGGCGCCGCAGCGGCAGCGCGGGCCGGCCGGGTCGACGACGACGTGCCCGATCTCGCCCGCCCAGCCGTGCCGGCCCAGGTAGAGCTCGCCGTCGAGGACGATCGCGGCGCCGATGCCGACGTCGCCCGAGACGTGCACGAACGTCGTGCCGTCGTGGCCGGACGCGGCGAACTGGCCGAACGGGAGCTGGGCGAGGCCCGCGAGGTTGGCCTCGTTCGCGATCTCGACGCGCGCGGGCAGCGGCCCGAGCAGCGGCACGGGCGCGAGCGACTCCCACCCGAGGTTGGGCGCTACCTGCAGGAAGCCCGCCCGCGCGTCGACCAGACCCGGCAGCGCGAGCCGCGCGCCCGCGAGCCGCATCCCGTCGGCCCTGACCTCCGCGACGACCTCGCGCGCGAGGTCCCCCACCCGCGCGAGCACGCGGACGGGGTCGCTGCCCGCGCCCGTCACGCCGCGCGAGTCGTCGAGCCGCTCGGCCACGGTCGCCCCGGTGAGGTCGAGGGCCCGGACGCCGACGTAGTCGACGTTGACCTCCAGCCCGAGCGCGACGACGGTCCGGGGCGCGGGCACGAGGGGCACGGCGGGGCGCCCGACCTGGCCGGGCGAGGGTGCGAGCTCGGCGACGACACGTCCCGCGACGAGCTGGTCGACGAGCGAGCCGACGGTGGCCCGGGTGAGCCCGGTGGCCGCGGCGACGGCGGCGCGGGAGGGCGGCTCGGCAGCACCGAACACGCTGCGGGCGACGAGCGCGAGGTTGTGCTCGCGCAGCGAGGCCTGCCGCGCCTTGGGGGTGCCGACGCCGGGGAGCTCCATGAGCCTTGACCCTACCTGCGTCACGCGTTAAGTTCATCCGTACAACAAAGGCTCGGTCGCGGCGTCGTCGCGGACGGGCCGCCAACCGCGATCCCGAGCCGTCTCGCGATCCCCGTACCTCGATGAGGAGCACCCCGGATGAGCACCCCCGCGGCCACCCCTGAGTTCAAGTTCTCGTTCGGTCTCTGGACCGTGGGCTGGCAGGCCCAGGACCCCTTCGGCGACCCGACGCGCGCCGCGCTCGACCCCGCCGAGTCCGTCCGCAAGCTCGCCGACATCGGCGCGTGGGGCTTCACGTTCCACGACAACGACGTCTTCCCGTTCGACGCCGACGACGCCGACCGCCGCGCGCGCGTCGACGCCGTCAAGAAGGCCGCCGACGAGACCGGCCTCGTGATCGAGATGGTCACCACCAACACGTTCACGCACCCCGTCTTCAAGGACGGCGCGTTCACGTCGAACGACCGCGGCGTCCGCCGCTTCGGCCTGCGCAAGATCCTCCGCAACGTCGACCTCGCCGCCGAGCTCGGCGCGCAGACCTTCGTCATGTGGGGCGGCCGCGAGGGCGTCGAGTACGACAACTCGAAGGACCTGCACGCCGCGCACGCCCGCTACGCCGAGGGCATCGACACCGTCGCCGCCTACATCAAGGACCGCGGCTACGACCTGCGCATCGGCCTCGAGCCGAAGCCCAACGAGCCCCGCGGCGACATCTTCCTGCCGTCGATCGGCCACGCGCTCGCGCTCATCGCCACCCTCGACAACGGCGACATCGTCGGCCTGAACCCCGAGACCGGCCACGAGCAGATGGCCACGCTCAACTACACGCACGGCCTCGCGCTCGCCCTGTACGCGGGCAAGCTGTTCCACATCGACCTCAACGGCCAGCACGGCCCGAAGTTCGACCAGGACCTCGTCTTCGGCCACGGCGACCTGCTGTCCGCGTTCTTCACGGTCGACCTGCTCGAGAACGGCTTCCCGAACGGCGGCCCCCGCTACGAGGGCGCCCGCCACTTCGACTACAAGCCGTCCCGCACCGAGGGCCCCGACGGCGTGTGGGACTCCGCGCGCGCCAACATCGAGACCTACACGCTCCTCGCCAAGAAGGCCAAGCAGTACCGCGAGGACCCCGAGGTGCAGAAGGCGTTCGAGCACGCCGGCATCTTCGAGCTCGGCCAGTCGACGCTCGCCGAGGGCGAGACCTTCGACCAGTTCCTCGCCGACCCGACGACGCGCGAGACGTTCGACCTCGACGCCGCCGCCGAGCGCGAGTACGGCCTCGTCGCGCTGCACCAGCTCGCGCTGAAGCACCTCGTCGGCTGATGAGCGGAACCCTTGTCGCGGGGGTCGACTCGTCGACCCAGTCGTGCAAGGTCGTGGTCCGCGACGCGGAGACCGGCGCGCTCGTGCGCACCGGCTCCGCGTCGCACCCCGACGGCACCGAGGTGCACCCCGACGCCTGGTGGGACGCGTTCGTCGAGGCGGCGGCAGCGGCCGGCGGGCTCGGGGACGGGTCCGGCGTCGCCGCGCTCGCCGTCGGCGGGCAGCAGCACGGCATGGTCCTGCTCGACGCCGACGGCGAGGTCCTCCGGCCCGCGCTCCTGTGGAACGACACGCGTTCCGCCGGGGCCGCGGCCGACCTCACGGACGAGCTGGGCGCCGCCGCGTGGGCCGAGGCCGTCGGGTCCGTGCCCGTCGCGTCGCTCACCGTGACCAAGCTGCGCTGGGTCGCCGACCACGAGCCCGACCTGGTCGAGAGGATCGCGGCCGTCGCGCTCCCCCACGACTGGCTGACCTGGCGCATCGCCGGGTACGGGCCGCGGTCGCAGGGGCTCGAGCCCGACCTCACGGCGCTCACGACCGACCGGTCCGACGCGTCCGGCACCGGCTACTGGGGGCTCGACTCCTACCGCCGCGACCTGCTCGCACGCGCGCTCCGGGTGGACGAGGCGACGGCCGAGCGGATCGCGCTGCCGCGCGTCGTCGGGGCCGGCGAGGCCGCGGGGACCACGCGAGGCTCGCAGACCGTGGCTACGGGGCTCGTCGTCGGTGCCGGGGCCGGCGACAACGCCGGCGCCGCGCTCGGGCTCGGCATGGGCGCGGGCGACGTCGCGATCTCGATCGGCACGTCCGGCGTCGTGTCCGCGGTCGCGGAGCAACCCAGCGCCGACGCGTCCGGGCTGGTCAACGGCTTCGCCGACGCGACCGGGCGGTACCTCCTGCTCGGCGTGACGCTCAACGCCAGCCGCGTCCTCGACGCGGCCCGCAGCATCCTCGGCGTCGACCACGTCGGGCTGTCCAAGCTCGCGCTCGGCGCGCCCGCCGGGGCCGACGGCCTCGTCCTCGTGCCCTACCTCGAGGGCGAGCGCACGCCCAACCGGCCCGACGCGACCGGCTCGTTCCACGGCCTGCGCCTCGCGACCGCGACGCCCGAGCACGTGGCACGCGCCGCCGTCGAGGGCATGCTGTGCGGGCTCGCCGACGGTCTCGACGCGCTCGCCGCGCAGGGTGCCGAGGTCGGGCGACTCCTCCTCATCGGGGGCGGCGCACGGTCCGAGGCGGTCCGGCAGATCGCGCCGAGCGTCTTCGGGCGCGCCGTCGAGGTCCCGCCCGCGGGCGAGTACGTCGCCGACGGCGCAGCCCGTCAGGCCGCCTGGGCCCTCGCCGGGACAGCCGAGCCGCCCGCGTGGACGGGCGGCGACGGTGGCGAGACGCTCACGTTCGAGGGCGAGCCCGCGCCCGTCGTCCGCGAGCAGTACGCCGCCGTCCGCGACCTGGGCTGAACCCCGCCGACGGCGACGTAGCGTTCGCCGACGGCGACGTAGCGTTCGCCGACGGCGACGTAGCGTTCGCCGACGGTGACGTTGCCCCGGGTAACGTCACCGTCGGCGTCGCGGCCGTCACCGTCGGCGCCGCGGCCGTCACCGTCGGCGCACCACCACGAGAGCAGAGAGAGCAATGCCGCTGACCGACCTGCCCCTGGAGTCGCTCCGCGCCTTCCACCCCGAGGTGCGCGAGCCCGCCGACTTCGACGCCTTCTGGACCAAGACGCTCGCCGAGTCCCGCGCCGCGGGCACCGACCGGGCCGTCGTCCGTGAGCCCGCCGACACCCCCATCACGGGACTCGTCATCGAGGACCTCACGTTTCCCGGGTTCGACGGCGAACCCGTCAGGGCGTGGCTCACGCGCCCCCTCGGCCGTGACGGCGAGCAGCTGCCGACCGTCGTCGAGTACAACGGCTACAACGGCGGCCGCGGCCTGCCCGGCGAACGCGTCGGCTGGGCGCTCGCCGGGTTCGTGCACGTCCTCATGGACACGCGCGGCCAAGGCAGCGGCTGGGGCACCGGCGGCGACACCCCCGACCCGCACGGCTCCGGGCCCGCCCAGTCCGGCTGGATGACCCGCGGCATCCACGACCCCGCCGACCACTACTACCGCCGCGTCTACACCGACGCCGCCCGCCTGCTCGACGCCGTCCGCGCCCTCCCCGAGGTCGACCCCGCGCGCGTCGCCGTGACCGGCGGCAGCCAGGGCGGCGGCATCGCGATCGCCGCCGCCGGCCTCGTCCCGGACGTCTGGGCCGTCCTGCCCGACGTCGCGTTCCTGTGCGCCTGGGAGCGCGGCCTCCAGGTCGCCACGAGCGACCCGTTCGCCGAGCTCGCCCGGTACCTGTCGGTCCACCGCGACCAGCGCGAGACCGTGCTCACCACCGCGTCCTACCTCGACGGCGTGAACTTCGCGAAGCGCATCACCGCGCCTGCCCTGTTCTCCGTCGCCCTCATGGACGACGTCGTGCCGCCGTCGACGACGTTCGCCGCCTTCAACGCGCTCGCCTCCGCCGACGCGCACATCGAGGTCTACCCGGAGAACGGGCACGAGGGTGGGCAGACCTACCAGTGGGTGAAGCAGGTCGAGTTCCTGCGCGCTCGGGGCGCCTGAGGTCGTTCGGGCTGGCTGGTTCCGCGCGAGGGTGCGGCGAGCTGTCTCGGACCGTCCTCCTGCGGCCCTGGGGGCCGTGCGGACTCCTTGACGTCCTTCGACACCTCCCCGCACCCTCGCGCGCTGCCGTCGGGCCGCCCTCCCCGCCACGTACCCCGCGCGGACGCCCACCCCGCGAGGTATACCGGCGGCCGGTATACCTCGCGGGTGGTGCCGACGGGTCAGGCGTGGGCGAAGCGGAGGGTCACGATCTCGAACGGGCGGAGCGCGAGCGGCTCCGCCAGGTTCAGCTCCGCGGTGCCGCCCTGCTCGAGCGGGCGCTCGAGGAGGTCCGTGCGCGTCGCGCCCGAGGTCTCGAAGCCCGGCGTGACGGTCGCGCGCGCGTGGCCGCCCAGCGACTCGTAGAGGCGGACCACGACGTCGCCGCTGCGGTCCTCCGCGAGCTTGACCGACTCGACGAGGACGGCGCCCGCAGGGTCGTCGACCGTCACGAGCGGCTCGACGGGCCCCGCGCCCTGCACGACGCGCGGCGCCAGGTTGGCGGCGTAGCCGTCGCGGACGGCGTCGCCCAGGTCCGCGCCCACGTGCAGCACGGTGACGAACCGGTGCTCGCCCTGGTCGGCGTCGGGGTCGGGGAACAGGGGCGCGCGCAGCAGGGACTCGCGGACCGTGGTCACCGTGGCGCCGTCGTCCGTGACCGTGCGCAGGATGTCGTGGCCGTACGTCGCGCTGTTCGCGACCGCGACGCCGTAGCCGGGCTCCGCGACGTGCACCCAGCGGTGGGCGCAGATCTCGAACTTCGCCGCGTCCCACGGGGTGTTCGCGTGCGTCGGACGGAAGACGTGCCCGAACTGCGTCTCGGACGCGCTGCGGTCCGCGTGCACCGCGAGCGGGAACGCGAGCTTCAGGAGCTTCTGCCGCTCGTGCCAGTCGACGACCGTCTCGACGGTCAGCGCCGCGGAGCCGCGGGCGAGCGAGAGCCGCTGCCGCACCGTCGACGCGCCGAACGCCCGCCGCACCTCGACGACGACCTCGTCCGCGGACGACTCCACGACCTCGACGCCGAGGGCGTCCACGAGGTCGGTCCGCTCGTCGAGGTACTCCTGGTCGATGTCCCACGCGTCCCACTGGCGGGGGGTGTCGCGGTGGAGCTGGAGCAGGTTCCCGACCAGCCCGGCGGGCACGAGCTCGCGGTCGGCCCGCAGGTCGCGGACCGAGTCGACCAGCCCGCGGGCGTCGACGTGCACGGCGACCAGGCCGTTGGCGAGGAGCAGGCCGGCCCCCGCGCCGGCGGATCCGTCGCTGGACACCGTCACGTCCGCGCCCTCGGAGCCGGCGACCGTCGCCGCCCCCAGCGCCGCCACGCCGTCCCGCGCGTGCGGGGCTGCGTTGAAGACCAGCGGCGTCTCCCCCGCCCCCGCGAGGGTCTCGAGCGACGCCCCGACGATCTCCTCGAGCGTCCGCGCGACGTCGGCGTACCCGGCCTCGGCGTCGCGGTAGACCCACGCGATGGAGCTGCCGGGGAGGATGTCGTGGAACTGGTTGAGGAGAACGGTCTTCCACGCGCCGTCGAGCGCCTCGTAGGGATACGGCGCCCCGGTCCGGACGGCGGCCGTCGCGGCCCAGAGCTCGGCCTCGCGCAGCAGGTGCTCGCTGCGGCGGTTGCCCTGCTTGGTGCGCGCCTGCGACGTGTAGGTGCCGCGGTGGAACTCGAGGTACATCTCGCCGCTCCACACGGCGGGGCGCTCGAGCTCGGCCTCGGCGGCCTCGAAGAAGTCGTACGGGCTCGCGACCCGGACCTCGGCCATGCCCTCGGTCGACGCGTACCGCCGCGCCCGCGCGAGCATCTCGGCCGTGGGGCCGCCGCCGCCGTCGCCGTAGCCGAACGGCACGATGGACGCGTCGAGCTCGCCCTTCTCGCGGTTGTTGCGGGCGGCGTGGTCGAGCTCGCGGGCGGCAAGCTCGGCGTTGTAGGAGTCGACGGGCGGGAAGTGCGTGAGCAGGCGCGTCCCGTCGATGCCCTCCCAGAGGAAGGTGTGGTGCGGCATCGCGTTGGTCTCGTTCCACGAGAGCTTCTGCGTCAGCATCCACCGGTTGCCCGCGAGCTTGGCGATCTGCGGCAGCGCGCCCGAGTAGCCGAACGAGTCGGGCAGCCACACGTCGCGCGTCTCGACCCCGAGCTCGCTGGAGAAGAACGACTTGCCCGTGAGGAACTGCCGGACCATCGCCTCGCCGCCGGGCATGTTGGTGTCGGACTCGACCCACATCCCGCCGACCGGGACCCACCGCCCCTCGGCGACCTTCTCCTTGATCCGCTCGAACAGGTCCGGGTAGGACTCCTTGATCCACGCGTACTGCTGCGCCGACGAGCACGCGAACACGAGGTCCGGGTCCTCGTCCATGAGGGTCACGACGGTCGAGAAGGTCCGGGCAGCCTTGCGCACGGTCTCGCGCACGGGCCACAGCCAGGCGGAGTCGATGTGCGCGTGCCCGACGGCGTAGGCCTGGTGGGCGCTCGCGTTCGCCGGCGCCTCGAGCACGGGGGCGAGCACCTTGCGCCCCTCGGCGGCGGTCCCGGGAACGTCGTCGGGGTCGACGACGGCGACCAGGCGGTCGAGCGCCTTGAGCACGCGCGCGTAGCGGGCGCCGTCCGCGGGGAGGACCCCGAGCAGGTCGCGCAAGGCCTGCGCGTCGTGCCAGAGCTCCTCGACGCCGGCGTCGGTGGTGACGAGGTCCGCGCGGCGAAGCACGTACAGCGGGTCGGTGCCGGCCGTGGCCCGCTCTCCGAGCGTCGTCGGCTGGAACTCGGGCACGTGGCCCAGGACGGTCGGGTTGCCTGCCGCCTCGACCCACACGTCGACCGGCCGGCCGACGGGCCACGACAGCGCCCTGTTGCGCGGGTTGAGGCCCTTGAGCGGGCGCCCGTCGGCGGACCAGAACTGGCCCTCCGCCTGGAACCCGGGGTTGACGTCGGTGAAGCCGAGGTCCACCACGACCTGCGCGGTGCCGCTCGCCGACGCGACGGGCGCCGGGCCGGTCAGGTGCAGCCAGGTCGTGCTCCAGGGCGCGCCCCAGGCGTGGCCGGGCTCGACCCGGACGCCCTCGTGCGCCGTCGCCTCGTCGAACGCCACGGGCTCGCCCGGCGCTTCCCAGGCGGTCACGGCGAGCGGCAGGGCGGCCGCCTCCCGGTGCGGGGCGAGCCGCTCCAGGAGGAAGCGGTCGACCCGCATGAGCGTCAGCTCGGCGGCGGTGGGCATGACTTCGGGCATGGTGGAGCGTCCTTCGGGGTCGGGAGGTGGAACGTCAGCGGACGGAGCGGCGGGCCGCGTCAGCCCTTCATGCCGCCGGCGAGCGCGTTCGCGCCCCCGGACAGCCGCTGCGTGAGGAGGTACAGGACCAGGACCGGCACCGAGTAGAGGATCGAGAACGCCGCGAGCTTGCCGTAGGCGATCGACCCGTAGGTGCCGAAGAACTGGTAGATGGCGACGGCAGCGGGCTGCTTCTCGGCCGACGTCGTGAGGATGAAGGGGACGAAGAAGTTCCCCCACGCCTGGGTGAAGACGAGCATGAGGACGACGGCGAGACCAGGCCGCATGAGCGGCAGGACGATCCGTCCGAGCGCCCTCATGGAGCTCGCCCCGTCGACCCAGGCGGCCTCCTCGAGCGACACCGGCACCGAGTCCATGAAGTTCTTCAGCATCCAGATCGCCATGGGCAGCGACGACGCGGCGAGGAAGAGGATCACGCCGGGGGTCGAGTCGAGCAGGCTGAGCTTCACGAACAGGCTGTAGACCGGGACCATGATCGCCGTGATCGGCAGGCACGTCGCGAACAGGATCGTGTACAGGAACCCGCGCTGGAACCGCATCCGGTAGCGGGACAGCGGGTAGGCGGCGAGCACGCCCACGACGACCGTGATGAGGGCCGTGCCGAGCGAGATGACCAGCGAGTTCCACAGCGGGAGGAACGTCTGGTCCTTGGTGAAGACCGCCTTGAAGTTGTCGGCCGTGACGCTCGACGGCATCCCGACGGAGACCGTCGCGGACGGGTCGACCGACGACAGCAGGATCCACGCGAGCGGGACCAGGAAGCACAGTCCCACGAGCACGAGGGCGAGCGACGACAGGAGCCGGCCGGTCGAGCGGCGCGGGCTCGCGACCGTCGGGACGCCGGCACCGCGGTGCCGCGCCGAGCTACCCGAGCCCGACGACGCCGGCGAGGCGGGGGTGACGGGGGTCGTGTCGAGCGTCGTCATCAGTCCACCTCCGGCTTGAGCACCTTGATGTAGATCACCGAGAAGACCGCGCCCACGAGGATCGTCACGGTCGCGATCGCGGTGCCGTACCCGACCTGGGAGAACTTGAACGCCTCCTGGTAGGCCAGGACGGGCAGCGTCGAGCTCTGCGTGCCGGGGCCGCCGCCCGTCATGACCCAGATCAGCGTGAAGACGGCGAGGGTCTGGAGCGTCGTGAGCATGAGGTTGGTCGAGATGGACCGGCGGATCATGGGCAGCGTGATGCGGGCGAACCGCTGCCAGCCGGTCGCACCGTCGATCTGCGCGGCCTCGTCGATCTCGGCCGGCACCTCGGACAGCGCCGCGCGGTAGACCATCATCGAGAAGGCGGTCCCGCGCCAGATGTTCGCGAGGATGACGCTGAGCAGCGGGAACGTGATGAGCCACGTCGTCTTCCCGAGGCCGAACCACCCGAGGAACGCGTTGAGCGTCCCGTCGGTCGAGAAGAAGGCGTACAGCGCGAACGCCGCGACGATCTCCGGCATGACCCAGGCCACGACGACGAGCGTGCTCACGACCGAGGCGAGGCGCTTCGGCGCGATCCGGAGCAGGACCGCGAGCGCCATCCCGAGGACGTTCTGCCCGACCACCGCGGACGCGAACACGAAGACCACGGTGAGCCAGGCGGACTTCCAGAAGTCGCCGTCGGACAGGAGCGCGCTGTAGTTGTCGAGCCCGACGAACTCGGGCTTCGCGGCCCGGTAGCCGGTGAGCCCGGTGTTCGTCATCGAGCCGTAGAGCGCCCAGATGATGGGCCCGAGCAGGAAGACGCCGAGCAGGACGACGGCCGGGACCAGCGGGGTGGAGCGGGTGAGCGCGCGCAGGCGCCGGGACCCCGGCCGGGGGCGCTGCGCGCGCCCCCGGCCGGTCGGCGCGACGAGGGTCTCGGTCGCCATGTCAGCCCGCCGCGGTGACGGCGTCCTTCCCGACGATCTTCTCGAGCTCTTCGTCGTACTTCTTCGCGGCATCCTCGGGCGACGCCTGGCCGGTCGCCACCGACTCGACGGCGACCTGGATGTTCGACGAGATCTGCGAGTAGTCCGGGGTCGCCGGGCGGAAGTGGGTGGTCGCGACGAGGCCGGAGAAGAACTTGAACGACGGGTTGTAGCTCAGGTACTCCGGGTCCGCCGCGACGTCCTTGCGCACCGCGATCTGGCTGTTCGTGGTGTCGTAGGCCAGGGAGTTGTCCTTGTTGAGCGCGTCGGCGACGAAGTCGAACGCGGTCTGCGGGTGCTTCGTGTGCGCACCCACGGACAGGAGCCAACCGCCCGACATCGACGTCGTGCCGGCGCCGCTGCCGTCCTGCGTGGGCATGGCCGCGTAGCCCATGGTCTTCTCCCAGCCCGGCCACTTGTTGTCACCGGCGATCCAGCCGCCGGGCTGCCACGAGCCGTCGATGCCCATCGCGAGCTTGCCCTTCGGGAAGAGCTCGGTCGACACCTTGGAGCCGACGCTCGCGTCGAGCGCGACGTCGAGCGACGGGCCGAGCTTCTCGCTGTAGACCGTCTTGTAGAAGTTCAGCGAGTCGACGAAGCCCTTGTCCCCGGTGATCCACTTGTCGCCGTCGTGGAGGCCCTTGCCGTCGCCGGTGCCGTAGTCGAGCATCTCGAAGCCCTGCATCGTGGTCTGCTCGCCGCCGGCCTTGCCCGCGTAGATGTTGAGCGGGATGACGCCCGGGACCTTCTCCTTGACCGTGCGGGCCGCCGCGAGGATGTCGTCCCAGCTCTTCGGCTGCCAGTCGGCCGGAAGGCCGGCCTTGGCGAAGATCTGCTTGTTGAAGTAGATGCCGCGGGTGTCGGTGCCCATCGAGACGCCGTAGGTCTTGCCGTCGACGCCGAGACCCGCCTGCTTGGCCGCGTCCTGGAACTGGTCCCAGTCGCCCCACTTCTTCACGTAGTCGTCGATCGGCAGGAGGTAGCCGGCGGCCGCGTCCGACATCACCTGGAAGGTGTCCTCGTAGATGACGTCGGGCGCGGTCGACTTCGAGCCGTTCATCAGGGCCAGCTTGGTGTAGTACTGGTCCTCCTCCGCCTCGATCGGCTCGAGCTTCACGGTCACGCCCGGGTTCGCCTTCTCGAACTCGGGCTTGACCTTCTGCAGGAGGTCGTCGAGCTGGTGGAACGCCGACGTCTTCTGGTAGGCGACCGTGATGGTGCGGGTGCCGGTGTCCTGGGCGTCCTTGCTGCCGCCGTCGTCCGACGAGCAGGCCGCCAGGGTGACGACGAGGGCCCCGACCGTGCCGAGGGCCAGTCCTGTGCGTACGCGCATCCGATGCTCCTTTGCTATCGCCACCGGCGCTGCGTCGCTCCGGCCGCCGATATTTCATCACTTCGCGTTAGTAATAGCAAGACAACGCTGTCCGGACAGTTCGCCGGGGCCCCGGGCGGCGCTCCCGAGCCGGGCGACGACGTCGGCCTCGCAGGGTCGCCCGAGGCCGGTGCGACCGGTCGACGACCCGGTCAGGCGTGCAGGAGCAGGCCGGTCGGCCGCGGCGTGAGGACGTCGTCGAGCAGGAGGCACGCCGCACCCACCGCCGCGACCGGGCCGTCCCCGGCGGCGCTCAGGACGCGCAGCGGGTGGTGGCCCGGCACGGGGTACGCGTCGAGGACCGACCGCAGCCCCGGCTCCAGCCAGGGCCCGAGCCGCTCCCACACCGGCCCCGACGGGACGACCGTGTCGAGGTCGAGCAGCTCGCACACGGTCGTCAGCGCCGAGCCGAGCGCGGCCCCCGTCTCACGGAGGAACGCCACCACGACCGCGTCCCCGGACTCCGCCAGCACGCGCAGGTCGTCGACCGCGCGGTCCGCCCGGAGCGTCGCCGTCGACCCGGCGTCGGCCGCGCCCCCGCCCAGCGGGATGCCCCGCTCGACCGCGTTCGCGTGGATCGCGTTCGCGCTGAACACGCCACCCAGGCAGCCCTGCCGCCCGCACGCGCACCGGCCGAACGGGCGCCCGACGTTGACGTGCCCAGCCTCGCCCGCGTTGCCCGACACGCCCCGGACGATCTCCCCGCCGCTGACGATCGCGATCGCGACGCCCGTGCCCGCGTAGACCACGGCCGCGTCGGTGGGCCGCACCCCCGGGAACCAGACGACGGCGGCCGCGACGGCGAGCACGTCCTTGTCCAGGAGCGTCGGCAGACCCGTGCGGCGCGCGACCTCGTCGCGGAGGGGCACGTCGTGCCAGGTGGTCAGGTGGGGCGGGTCGAGGACGAGCCCGCGCTCGCGGTCGATCGGGCCCGGCGTCGCCAGGCCGACGCCCAGCACCCGCTCCCGTTCGACGCCCGCACCCTCGAGGACCGCGTCGATCTCCCGGACCA
Source organism: Luteimicrobium sp. NPDC057192 (assembly GCF_042670205.1). NCBI lineage: Bacteria > Bacillati > Actinomycetota > Actinomycetes > Micrococcales > Luteimicrobium > Luteimicrobium sp. NPDC057192. The sequence goes on from NZ_JBHUWD010000023.1 coordinate 38,163, forward strand.
CCACATCGAGCGCGGCACCCGGCTCCTCCGACTCCGGGGTCGGCGCCGTCCGCGACGCCACGACCTGCCCTGCGAGATCCAGCAGGACGACGACGACCGACGCCGGGTCGAGGTGCACCCCGACCGCGAAGCGGCTCGCGGGCACGATGTCGAGCGTCGTGCCAGGGCGACCCGCGCCGGGCTGGCGCTTCACGTCCTCCTCGGTCACGAGCCCCGCGTCGAGGAGGCGGCGCACCGCGTTCGTCACCGTCTGCGCCGACAGGCCCGTCTTGCGGGCGAGGTCAGCGCGCGTGCACGTGCCCGCGCCGAGCCGGATCGCCTCCAGGAGGGCAGCCTGGTTGAACCCGCCCATGCGCGGCAGGTTCGTCCCTCGCGTGCTCAACGTTGTCATCGGAGGTCACGGTAGTCCCCGGCACGCCCCAGAGGCGCCCCGAGCCCACCCCGACGGTGACGCCCCGTACGCCGAGGGCGACGTCAAGAACACCGACGGCGACGCCCCGTACGCCGAGGGCGACGTCGAGAACACCGACGGTGACGTCGATCCACATGCGAACGGGCGCCGCCTGGGGACAGGCGTCACCTCGGCAAAGCCAACGTCACCGCCGGCGAACGGGACGTCACCACCGACGAACCAGACGTCACCACCGACGAACCAGATGTCACCGCCGGCGAACGAGACGTCACCGCCGACGAACCAGACGTCACCGTCGGCGAACGAGACGTCACCGCCGGCGAACCAGACGTCACCGTCGGCGAACGGGAGACGACGGCAGAGCACGGATCGAGGTCAGCCCACGGTGAGCTCGAGCCGCTCCCCGGACTCGGGGCGGTCGACGACCACCCGGTCGCCGTCGGACACGTCGCCCGCCAGCAGCTTCCGCGCCAGCCGGTCGCCGATCTCCCGCTGCACGAGGCGGCGCAGCGGCCGCGCCCCGTAGGCGGGGTCGAACCCTTCGAGCGCGAGCCACTCGCGCGCGGTGTCCGTCACGTCGAGCGTGAGCCGCCGGTCCGCGAGGCGGGCGGCGAGCGCGTCGACCTGGAGGTCGACGATCCGGCCGAGCTGGTCGAGGTTCAGCGGGTCGAACATGACGACGTCGTCGAGCCGGTTGAGGAACTCGGGCTTGAACGACGCGCGCACGGCACCCATGACGGCCTCGTGCTTCTGCTCGTCGGACAGGAGCGGGTCGACGAGGAACTGCGAGCCCAGGTTGGACGTGAGCACGAGGATGACGTTCCGGAAGTCGACGGTGCGGCCCTGGCCGTCGGTGAGGCGGCCGTCGTCGAGCACCTGGAGGAGGATGTCGAAGACCTCGGGGTGGGCCTTCTCGACCTCGTCGAGGAGCACGACGGAATAGGGCCGACGGCGCACGGCCTCGGTGAGCTGGCCACCCTCCTCGTAGCCGACGTACCCGGGGGGCGCGCCGACGAGCCGGGCGACGGAGTGCTTCTCCGCGTACTCGGACATGTCGATGCGCACCATGGCGCGCTCGTCGTCGAACAGGAAGTCGGCGAGCGCCTTGGCGAGCTCGGTCTTGCCGACGCCGGTCGGTCCGAGGAAGAGGAACGACCCGGTGGGGCGGTCGGGGTCGGCGACGCCGGCGCGGGCGCGCCGGACGGCGTCGGACACGGTGCCGACGGCGGACGACTGCCCGATGAGGCGCTCACCGATGACGTCCTCCATGTGGAGGAGCTTCTCGGACTCGCCCTGCAGCAGCCGGCCGGCGGGGATGCCGGTCCACGCGGACACGACCTCGGCGATCTCGTCGGCGGAGACCTTCTCGGGGACGAGCGGGGTCTCGTGCGCGACCGCCTCGACGTCGGCCTCGGCGTCCTCGGCGGCCTCGGCGGCGCTGAGCTCCTTCTCGACGGCGGGGATCTCGCCGTAGAGGATGCGCGCGGCCTTCTCGAGGTCGCCCTCGCGCTGGAGACGTTCGGCGTCGGAGCGGAGCTGGTCGAGCCGGACCTTGAGGTCGCCGACGCGGTTGTGCCCGGCCTTCTCGGCCTCCCAGCGGGTGGTGAGCGCGGAGAGCTGCTCGCGGCGGTCGGCGAGGTCCTTGCGCAGGCGCTCGAGGCGCTCCTTCGAGGCGGGGTCGTCGGCCTCGGAGAGCACGACCTCCTCCATCTCGAGGCGCGTGACGGCGCGCTGGAGCTCGTCGATCTCGGTCGGGGACGAGTCGAGCTCCATGCGCAGGCGCGACGCGGCCTCGTCGACGAGGTCGATGGCCTTGTCGGGGAGCTGGCGGCCGGTGATGTACCGGTCGGACAGCGCGGCGGCGGCGACGAGGGCGTCGTCGGCGATGGTCACCTTGTGGTGGGCCTCGTACCGCTCCTTGAGGCCGCGCAGGATCGCGACGGTGTCCTCGACGGACGGCTCGCCGACGAACACCTGCTGGAACCGGCGCTCGAGGGCGGGGTCCTTCTCGATGTGCTCGCGGTACTCGTCGAGCGTCGTCGCGCCGACCATGCGCAGCTCTCCGCGGGCGAGCATGGGCTTGAGCATGTTGCCCGCGTCCATGGCACCCTCGCCGCCGGCACCGGCGCCCACGACGGTGTGCAGCTCGTCGATGAACGTGACGACCTGCCCGTCGGACTGCTGGATCTCCTCGAGGACGGCCTTGAGCCGCTCCTCGAACTCGCCGCGGTACTTGGCGCCCGCGACCATCGACGCGAGGTCGAGCGCGACGAGCTTCTTGCCCTTGAGCGACTCGGGGACGTCGCCCGCGACGATGCGCTGGGCCAGCCCCTCGACGACGGCGGTCTTGCCGACTCCGGGCTCGCCGATGAGGACGGGGTTGTTCTTGGTGCGCCGCGACAGCACCTGGATGACGCGCCGGATCTCGGAGTCGCGCCCGATCACGGGGTCGAGCTTGCCGTCGGACGCCTGGGCGGTGAGGTCGTTGCCGTACTGCTCGAGCGCCTTGTAGGTGCCCTCGGGGTTGGGGCTCGTGACCTTGGCGTTGCCGCGGACGGACGGCAGGGCGGCGCGCAGCGCGTCCACGGTCGCGCCGGCGGCGCGCAGGATGTCGGCGGCGGGCGACTGGGCGCCCGCGAGCCCGATCAGGAGGTGCTCGGTGGAGACGTACTGGTCGCCGAGCGACTGCGCCTCCTTCCCTGCCAGGTCCAGCACGGCGCTGGTGGCGCGGCTCGCGGTCGGCTGCGCGACGGCCGAGCCGCTCGCGGTGGGCAGCGCGACGAGGGCGCCGCGCACCTTCTGGCCGACGGCCTGGGTGTCGGCGCCGACGGCGTCGAGCAGCCCGCCCGCGACGCCGCCCTGCTGCTGCAGCAGCGCGTGGAGCAGGTGGACGGGCTCGAGCTGGGGGTTGCCGGCGGCCGACGCGGTCTGGATGGCCTCGCCGATCGCCTGCTGCGACATGGTCGTGAACTGGGTGTCCATAGGGTCTCCGGGGTCCTCCGGTCATCGGGGATGCTTCTGCTCAGAGCAACCTCTGCAGAGTTGAGCCTATTCCGCTCAACTCTGGTTGTCTTCCCCGAGGACTACCCTCGCAAGCATGCTCCGCACGCCGTTCGTCCGACGACCGCTCCTCGCCCTCGCGGCGCTCGGCACCCTGCTGGTGCTCACGGTCGGCGGGCTCGGCGTCGGCGGCGCGCAGGCGGCCACGCCCGGCTCCGGCCCGACCGCGACGTCGACCGTCCAGCCGGGCGACCGCCCCGACTCCAGCGAGGGCTCGGGCTTCCCCTGGGTCAAGGTCATCCTGGGCGTCGCCGTCGCGGGGCTGGTCACCGTGGCGATCGTGGGCGCGCGGACCCGCCGCTCGATGGACCGCACCGACGACCAGCGTCCGCCGCTCGACTGACGACGGGGGTGCCCCTGTCGTCGGTCACAGCGCGAGCGACGGTTCCTCGGGCGTCGAGAGCGTGAGCACGACGCCCGCGACGTGCGGCGTCTCCGCGACCCGGCGCTCGAGCGCGTCGAGCCGCCGGGCGACCACGTGCTCGGCGTCGTCCCCGACGAGGTCGACGCTCGCCACGAGGTAGAGCGACCGGGGGCCGACGTACTCGAGCCGCAGGTACGTCACGCGCGCCACGTCGGGGAACGCGAGGAGCCCGGCGAGGACGCCGTGCCGGGTACGTTCGTCGACACCCGCGCCGACGAGGAAGTCGCGGTTGCGCTGGATCAGCACGACGGCGACCACCCCCAGGACCAGCCCGACGACGATCGAGCCGATCGCGTCCGGGACCGGTGACCCGGTGAGCTGGTGGGCGAGCACGCCGACGAACGCGACGACGAGCCCCACCAGTGCGGCGGCGTCCTCCGCGACGACGGCCCGCAGCGTCGGGTCCGACGTCGCGACGACGTGCTGGACGACGTCCCGCTCCGCGTTCCGTGCCTCCCCGCGCGCCTGCCGGATCGACCGCAGGAACGACGTGCCCTCGAGGACGAACGACAGGGCGAGGACCGCGTAGGCGATCCCGAAGTCGGAGGCGGGCTCGGCCTTCACGAGCTCCTGGATGCCGTGGGTGACCGACACGCCCGCACCGATGGCGAACAGCCCGATCGCGGCGAACATCGACCACACGTACGCCTCGCGCCCGTAGCCCAGCGGGTGCACCGCGTCCGCCTTGCGGCGCGACGACCGGTCCGCGATCAGGAGGAAGACCTCGTTGCCGGTGTCCGCCCAGGAGTGGACGGCCTCCGCCACCATCGACGCCGAGCCGGTGACGACGGCCGCCGCCGACTTCGCGACGGCGATCACGAGGTTCGCGGCGAACGCCACGACGACCGTCAGCGTGGAGTCGCCACGCTCGTCGGCCGTCGAGACGACGCGCGGGGTCACGGCGGCGACGACCCGCGCGTCGCTCGCGGACGAGGGCGGGGAGTCGGCCATGACGTTCGGTCTAGCACGCACGGGAGGCCCCGGCTCGGCGAGCCGGGGCCTCCGTCGTGCGCGGACGTACGTCGTCAGCCGGCGTAGGTCTCCAGCTCCGCGACCTTCGGCGTCCCGGACGCGCTCGTGATCACGAAGTTGATCTTCTTGAGCGACGTCGCGGAGAACGTGATGGTCCCGGCGCCGGTGCCCGTCGCGAGGACGGCCCCGGTGTCGTTGTTCACGACCTTCCACGCGCCGATGGTCCCGGTCGAGCCGGCGGCCTCCTTCACGACGACGGCCCCGACGGTCTTCGCGGTGTCCCACTTCACCGAGATGGTGCCGGTGGTCCCGCTGGGCGACCAGAAGGTGGAGGCGTCACCGTCGACGGCGTTGCCGTAGCTCGTGCCGCCGCCCTTGCTCGAGCCGTCGGCACCCGCGCCGAGGCTGAGATTGGTGCCGCTCGGCGGGTCGGTCGGGTCGGTCGGCGGGTCCGTGGGATCCGTCGGCGGGTCCGTCGGGTCGGTGGGCGGGTCCGTCGGCTCGGAGCCGCCGAACGTCACGTGGAAGACGCCGTCGGAGCCGAAGCTCCACCCGAGCGCGCCCGCGTAGGCGGAGCAGCCCGAGCTGTTCGAGCCCGTGTCCCAGTGGTTCGTCCCGTCGTCGGTCCCGACGATCTTGTCGTTCGAGCCGCTGTCGCACGACAGGTTGCCGCTGAACACCGAGGTGCCGCTCTCCCAGTGGAAGTTGCGCTCCGCGTTGCCGAGGCTCACGTTGTCCGTGATCGTCATGTGGCCCGGGTTGCTGTTGTACGTGAACCCGTCGTGCCCGTTCTCGTAGGCGATGTTGCGGAGCGCGACGTGGTCGTCGGCGATCCCCGAGCCGCCGAGCTTGAACCCGTTGCGGTCGCCGCTGCCGGCCTGCGACCCGTCGGACAGGGTGCCGTTGTGGTACGACAGCGAGTCCTCGATCGTGACGACGCCGATCGGCCCCGTCTCGTCCTTCGCGTACAGGTCCCAGCCGTCGTCGATGTTGTTGTGCGAGACGTCGTACCGGAACACGTTCCCGGGGCCCGCGGTGAGCTTGGCCGCGAACCCGTCCGCGTCCTCGCCGTCGGAGTCGACGTTGTCGTGCGACTCGCTGCTGACGACGAGGTTGTACGACGGCCACTCGGAGGCCGGCGCACCCGCGACGAGGCGCGCGATCTGGAGGCCCGTGTCGTGGTTGGACGCCGTGACGACGCGCTCGACCACGTTGTGGTCGCCGCCCACGAGGATCCCGTTGTCACCGGCGTGCTGGACGGTGAACCCGTACAGGTGCCAGTAGTCGCCGCCGAGCTCGATGCCGCGGTTCGCCGGGTCCTCGGCCTGCGCCGAGAAGTCCAGCACGGGCTTCTCGCCCGGGTAGGCGGCGAGCGTCGTCGGCGCAGACGCGGTGCCGCTGTTGCCCGGCTGGACCGTCACCGTCGCGGTCTCGTGGTACGTGCCGCCGCGCAGGAAGATCTGCCCGCCCGGCTTCACCTTCGCGACCGCCGAGGCCAGCGTCGTCGGCGCGGACACCGTGCCCGCGGCGTCCGCGGTGCCCGACGGCGCCACGTAGATCGCGCCGCTGCCCGGCGTCGGCGCGCCGGTCGGGGTGTCGCCCGAGCCGCCCGACGGGTCGGTCGTCGCGGGGTCCGTCGGCTCCGTGGTGCCCGGGTCCGTGGGCTCCGTGGTCGCCGGCGGCGTCGTCGGGGTGCACGACCCGTCGGACACCTTCAGCCCCGTCCCGGCGCCCGCGGTCTTCCCGACGACGTCCGGCACGCAGGACGCGGCGTCGAGCGTGTACGTGTAGGGGATGGACACGCTGGTCGTGGACGTCACGTCCGGGCCGGCCGGGTGGTTCTCGGTGCCCTCCGCCGTCCAGGTGATGTTGTCGAAGATGTTGCCCGCGACCTGCCACGTGCCCATGAGGTCCGTGTAGAAGGTGCCGAGCGGGTCCTTGGAGTCCTCGAAGTAGTTGTTCTCGACCTTCGCCTTGCCCCCGTCGCGCGGGTTGATACCCGACTTCTGGAGGTCGACGTAGTAGTTGTCGTAGATGTGGGCCGTCGCCGCGCGGAGCAGCGGCGTGCGCGAGTCGATGTGGTCGTAGAGGTTGTGGTGGAACGTCACGGGCCCGTTGCCGGTGTCGCTGTCGCTCGAGCCGACGAGGCCGCCACGGCCGGAGTTGCGGAAGATCGTGTACGACGCCGTGACGTACGTCGTGTCGGCCTTCATGTCGAGGAGCGAGTCGAAGCCCTCGTCCTCGCCGCCCGACGCCAGGAGCGTGTCGTGGTCGACCCACACGTTCGAGACGTCCGACTCGAGGCCGATCGCGTCGCCGCCGTTGGAGGTCGGGCCGTTCGACTTGTGGACGTTCTGGACCGTGACGTTCTGGATGATGATGTTGTGCGCGTCGCGGACGTGGATGCCGATCTGGTCGAACGTCGCCCCCGACCCGACACCCACGAGCGTCACGTTGCTGACGCCCTTGAACTGGATCTCGTCGCCGGTCGTGTCGCAGCTGTCGCCCGAGACCTTGTCGGTGTTGTCGAGCGTGATGGTGCCCGTGACCTGGATCGTGAGCGGCGTGTCGTCGGCGGCCCTGCCGCAGAGCGCCTGGTTGATGGCCGTCCCCGTCGTCGCGGTGACGACCGCGCCGCCGGCACCGCCAGTGGTGCCACCGTTCTGGGACGCGAACCCGGTCGCGCCTGCCGTGGCCGCCTGTGCTCCGGGGAGCGTCAGCGCCGCGATGCCGAGCGCCGCCGCCATGGACGTGGTCACCCCCGCGGCCAGGAGCCGTCGTGATGCCTGCCGTCTCATCGTTGCCTCACTTTCGTCGTCGAATGCGGGACTTACGCCGACTGCCGCGGAGCCCCGGGCATCCATGCCTCGGGTCGACGTCGCTCGGACAGCGACGCAGTAGCAACCGGTTTCTGGAAGGTAGGACCGCTGCCTGCCCACGGGCAAGCGTTTCTCGACGTTTCAGCTGAAACCCGCGTCGTTTCCGGGGAGCTGGCGGCTTGACGCCACGTCGGCGCCTGGTTACCGGTTTCCGACGGACGCCTCGCATTCCCGTCTCGCCTCGCGCGCCTCCGCAGCGTTCACCCGACCGCCCGCCGACGGCCACCTCCCAGCACGCCCCCGTTCCGCCTCACCCGCTTGCATCCCAGCCTGTGACCTCCTCCCTTCTCGAATGGACGCCGTTCAGCGGACTCGGGGACACGATGCTCGGCTTCGTCACGTCGCCGCACTTCGCCCCCGTCGCGCTCGCCTTCGCGTTCCTCGCCGGCGCCGCGCACGCCGTCGGGCCGGGGCACGGGAAGAGCCTCGCGGCCGCCTACCTCGTCGGCTCGCGCGGCACCGTCCGCGACGCCGCGTGGCTCGGCGGCTCCGTCGCGGTCATGCACACCGTGTCCGTGCTGGTCCTCGCGACGCTCTGGACGTTCTTCGACCTGTCGGGCCTCGTCGACCTCGAGCAGCTCACCGGTGCGCTCGAGCTCGTCGGCGGCCTCACCGTGGTCGCGGTCGGCGTGCTCCTCGTGCTGCGCGCCCGGCGGACCGCCACGGCGCCCGCAGCCGACGGGTCGCTCACCCACCGGCACGGCCTGCTCGGCCGCACGCACACGCACGTGCACGCGGCCACGCCGCATCCCCCGGAGCACCACCACGAGCACGAGCATCACCACGAGCACGGGCACCACGACCACGAGCACGAGCACCACCACGAGCACGGGCACCACGACCACGCGACGACGACGTCCGCGCCCGCGGTCAGCCGGCCCACCCTCGTCACGCTGGGGGCGGCGGGCGCGCTGACGCCGTCGCCGTCGGCCTTCCTCGTCCTGGCGACGGGCATCTTCGCGGGCCGGTCCGGCCTCGCGATCGCGCTCGTCCTGGCGTTCGGTGTCGGGCTCGCGTCCGTGCTCTTCGGCGTCGGGCTCGCGGCGCTGTGGGGCCGGTCGTTCGTCGTGGCGCACGCACGCCCGACGGCGGCGCTGCAGAGCGTGGCCCGGGCCGTGCCGCTCGTCACCGGGGCCGTGATCGCGCTGGCCGGCGGCGCGATCAGCGTCGTCGCGATCAGCGGCATCCTCACCCCCGGCGCATCCTGACGAGGATCCGCTGCCGTGACCGCACCCCGACGAACCCGAACGGAGAACCCGTGACCACCACGACCGGGACGACCACGACGACCACCGACCTTCCCGGCGCGACGCTGCGCGGACGGCTCGGCCCCGGCGACGTCCGCTCGCTCGTCGGGATGACCGCGGTCGTCGTCCTGCTCCACGTCGTGGGCTTCGGGGTGCTGCTCGCGCTCGTCTCGCCGCACCGGTTCGTCCTGGGGGGCGAGCACCAGGTGTTCACCGTGGGCGTCGGGGTCCTCGCGTACTCGTTCGGCCTGCGCCACGCGTTCGACGCCGACCACATCGCCGCGATCGACAACACGACGCGCAAGCTCGTGAGCGACGCCGCCGCGCTGCGGGCCCAGGGACGACCGACCGGCCGGCGGCCGCTCTCGGTGGGCTTCTGGTTCTCGCTCGGCCACTCGACGATCGTCTTCACGCTGGCCCTGCTCCTCGCGGTGGGTGTGCGCGCCCTGGTCGGCCCGCTCCAGGACGACAGCTCCACGCTCCACACCGTGACCGGCGTCGTCGGGCCGACGGTGTCCGGGGTGTTCCTGTGGGTCCTCGGGATCCTCAACCTGGCCGCGCTCGTCGGGATCGTCCGCGTGGCGCGTGCGATGCGGCGCGGCGACCACGACGAGACCGCGCTCGAGGAGCAGCTCGCGCGCCGCGGCCTGCTCAACCGGTTCCTCGGCGGCCTGACCCGTACGGTCCGGACGCCGGCCGGCATCTACCCCGTGGGCGTGCTGTTCGGGCTGGGCTTCGACACGGCCACCGAGGTCGGCCTGCTCGTGCTCGCGGGCGGGGCAGCCGCGTTCGCCCTGCCGTTCTACGCGGTCCTCGTGCTGCCCGTGCTGTTCGCGGCGGGGATGTGCCTCATGGACACCGTCGACGGCGTCCTCATGAACGCCGCCTACGGCTGGGCCTTCGCCCGGCCCGCGCGCAAGGTCTTCTACAACCTCACGATCACGACGATCTCCGTCCTGGTGGCGCTGGTGGTCGGGACGATCGAGCTCGTCGGTGTCCTGTCGGACCGGTTCTCGATCGACAGCGGGCCGCTCGCCTGGGTGGCGGGCATCGACCTCGACCACGCGGGCTTCGTGATCGTCGGGCTGTTCGTCGGGTGCTGGCTCGTCGCGCTGGCCGTCTGGCGCTGGGGGCGCGTCGAGGACCGCTGGACGCGGGGGACGGCGTCGTGAGCCTGCGCGCGCGGGCGCTCGGCGCCGCCGTCCTCGCGTCCGCCGCGGCGTCCCTCCTCGCGCCGACGGCGTCCGCGCACCCGTTCGGCGCCCCGCCCACGGCGACGGTCAGCCGTCCTCAGGCGGCGACGGTCCGCGTCCACTGGCAGGTGGGCGCGGCCGACGACCTCAGCTACCTGGCGGCGCACCTCGACCTCCTGCCACCGAGCCGCGTCCTGCTCGACGGCGCCGTCACGCCCGAGGACGGCGATCCTGCGGTCCTCGAGGGCTCGCCGCGGTTCGACTCCTACGTGCTCGAGCACGTCGCGGTCGCCGCCGGGGGCGCGACGTGCACGGGCACGGTCACCGACAAGGCCGACATCCTCGCGTCCGGAGTGGACGTGGACTTCACGTGCCCGCGCCCCGTCACCCGCGCGACGGTCACGCTCTCGATGCTGACCGACATGAGCCCGCTCTACTCGACCCTCGCGACGGGCCCCTCGGGCCAGAAGGCGGCGTACGCGCAGGACGAGACCGCGCACGCGTGGTCCTTCTCGGGCACCGGCGGGACGAGCTCGGGCGCCTGGGTCCCGCTCGCCCTGACCGCCGCCGGTCTCGGGCTCGCCGGCGCCGGCGCCGTCGTCGCCACCCGCGCCCGGCGGCGACGCCGCGCGACGCCCACCGCCTGACGCCGCTCCCCGCTGACGCCGCCTCCGGCCGTCTCCAGCGGGCTGTCATCTGACGCTCATCCAAAGTTCAGCGAACCCACCGCTGACGGCGGTCCGGCGGCCAGCCGGAGTTCGCCGTGAGGCGATGGTCTCAGGGCGCAATGTGCGACATTCGCCCAACCAAGGAGCAGGCGTGACATCACGACCCGTTGCTCGATCGTGGCGGCGGCTCGCCGCCACGATCACGGGGTTGGCGGTGGCAGGTACCACCTTCATCGGTGCCTCCGTTGCCGACGCCCTCGCGAGCGAGACGACCCCGACCAGCACAGGTTCCACCCCGCCGACCGCCGACGTCCTCGACGTCGACTTCGCGGACGGCACCCCCACCGACCACGCGGCCGCGCGCGAGGCCCACACCGTCGGGAAGCCGGCCATCGCGCTCGACCCCACCCTGAACCGCGTGGTCCCGTCGTTCGACGGCGGCATCGACGCGTACTGGTACGACCTGGCGGACGCCTGGGACACCTCGGCCGCCCACAACCTCACCACCGCCGTGTCGATCGAGTGCGACTTCCGCTTCGACGGTGACCTGCCGGCCACGCCGGCGAGCGCCGACGGCGCGGAGGACGACGTGTGCTCGGGCCGGGAGGGAGGCGGCTACGCCTTCTACGTCCCCAGCGGGAAGTCGACCCTCGTGTGGTCCGCGTACGTCGGAGGCGCCTACAAGACTGTCAGCTCGCCCGCACTGACGAAGGGCGAGTGGTACCACGTCGTCGGCACGTACGACGGGACGTCGCTCAAGCTCTACGTCGACGGCGCGCTCGCCGGGTCGGGCAGCTACCCCGGCACCGTCGGCGCCCCGAGCGTGACCGCGCGCGGGTTCGTGATCGGCGGCGACGTCACCGCCGGCCCGTCGGCGCAGCGCCAGAGCCCCGTCACCGTCGCCGCGACGCGCATCTTCAGCGCCGCTCTCGACGCCGACCAGGTCGCCGCGCTGGCCGCGCGGTCGCAGTGGCTCACCACCCCCGGAACAGGCGCGACCGCCCCGCCGCCCGTGGTCGTCACGCCCACCGTGCCCGACGGCGTCCCCGCGGCCGACGTCCTCGACGTCGACTTCACCGCGGGCTCGCCCGTCGACCACGCCCAGAGCCGCCAGCCGCTCCGGTTCGGCGACCCGCGGCTCACGGTCGACACGGACCTCGACCGCGTCGTCGCCTCGTTCGACGGCGTCGACGACGGCTACGACTTCGCGGCCGACGACGCGTGGGACCCGCGGCACGTCCCCAACCTCACGAAGGCCTACACGGTCGAGTGCACGTTCCGGTTCGACGCCGCCCTCCCCGTGAGCGCCGCCCACAAGATCTGCGGCGGCGAGAACGGGGGCGGCATGTCGGTCTACGTGAGCGGGTCGTCGCTCAGCGCCCAGTTCTACGTCGACGGCGCGTACCGCACGGTCAGCACACCCGCCACGACCGGCGCCTGGCACGACGTCGTCGGGCAGTACGACGGGTCGTCGATCCGGCTGTACGTCGACGGCAGGCTCGTCAAGGCGACCGCGCAGACCGGGACCGCGACCGGACCGTCGGGGGCCAAGTTCCTCGGGGTCGGCGCGGACCAGAACTCCGGCGGCTCGTCCATGGAGAGCTGGGCCAAGGTGACGGTCGCGTCCGAGCGGATCTGGGACTCGGCGCTCACGGCCGCGCAGATCGGCGACCTCGCCGGCGCCGTCCGCACGCCCGTCGTCGACGTCCCGAAGGCCGACGTCCTCGACGTCGACCTCTCCGACGGCACCTACACCGACGACGCCGCGGGCCGCACGCCCGACGTGAGCGGCAGCCCGGTCGTCGCGCCGGACGTCGCGCTCGGCAAGTCGGTCGCGTCGTTCGACGGCGCGAAGGACGGCGTGCTCTACCCGCTGCAGGACGCGTGGGACGGCGGCTCGACGCCGCAGCTCACGACGGCCTACTCGGTCGAGTGCACCTTCCGCTTCGACGGGACGCTGCCGACGGCTGCGGGCAACAAGACCTGCTCGGGAGAGAACACCGGCGGCTTCGGCATCCTGGTCAACGGCTCGAAGGTCCAGGCCGACTTCTACGTCGCGGGCGCCTACCACGCGCTCACGGCGCCGATCCAGCAGGGCGTCTGGTACGACGTCGTGGCGGTCTACGACGGCTCGACCATCAAGCTGTACCTCAACGGGTCGCTCGCGGCGCAGGCGGACCAGACCGGGGCGCCGGGCGCACCGAACGGCACCAAGTCCCAGAACTTCGGGATCGGCGCCGACACGTCGAGCAGCGGCGGCATCGAGTCCGCCTCGGCCTCGACGGTCTCGGCCGCCCGCATCTGGAGCACGCCCCTCACGGCGGCCCAGGCGGCCCGGCTCAGCCTCGACGCGTTCGGCGCCCGGCAGACCGACGTCGCACTGACGTCGACCGTGCCGGCGGCCGGTCAGAAACTGACCAAGCCGGTCGACCTCGAGGTGAAGGTCAAGGACCAGGGCGCCGCCACGGGCTGGGTCTACACGATCGACGGCGTCGGCGTCCGGCCGGGCCAGCGCGTCGGCGCGGGGCTCTCCGCGGGCTCGCACACCCTCGCGATCACCGCGACCGACGTGTTCGGGCACCCCCTCGCCTGGACCGTGCCGTTCACGTCGCAGTCGATCCCTGCGGGCGGCGGCACCGACACCGGGCAGGGCGGCGGCAAGGTCACGTTGTCGGCGGTCGCGCACGCGCCCGACGGCGGCCAGGTCACCACGACGTTCAAGGAGGCCCAGGCGAGCATCGCGTCCGGCGGCTTCCAGGGCACCGTGGCGGTCGTCCCGTCGGCGCTCGACTTCACCTACGACGACGCGGGCACGGTCAGCGGCCGGCAGGCCGAGGACGGGAAGACGGCGACCAGCCCGTCGAGCCACGAGGGCATGCCCTTCCAGCGCTTCGACGTCCAGGTCCCCGCGTACGACGACGACCGCCACGTCCGGTGGTCGGGCGTGGTCGATCCCGAGCGCAGCGTGAGCCTGCGCGTGTGGGACGCCGCGTCGTCGTCGTGGAAGGAGATCGCCACGGCGCGCGGCGTGTCGGACGGCACCACCGCGCTCGAGGGCGACGTCACCCCGGCCGAGGTCGACGGCGACGTCGTGCACGTCCTCGTGCTCGCCCGGGACCCGTTCGCGGACGACCTGTCCGCGCGCGACGCCTCGGCGGCCGACACCGCGAACGGCTTCGAGGACCCCGACGACTACGACTTCTCGTTCGTCCACTGGACCGACCCGCAGTTCATCGCGGAGGGTGCGGCGGGCGGCTCCGGGAAGATGCCGACGAGCCCGAAGTACGAGACGTCGTCGGGCGTCGAGACCGCCGAGGAGCAGGCCGTGTGGGCGACGGCGTACCGTGACGCCGCCCGCTGGACGACGGTCAACGCGAAGCCCAAGAAGATCGCCTACGCCGCGATGACCGGCGACATGATCAACTCGGACGTCGTCGACCCCTACGCGACGAACCCCGACGGGACGCTCGTCTACCCGACCCAGCTCGACGAGATCACCAAGGAGAACGCGTTCGCGTCCTCCGTGATCGACTCGTTCTCCGGGTCGGGCGTGCCCGCCCAGGTCATCGCGGGCAACCACGACGACAACAACGGGAAGCAGACGGGTCCCGACTCGCTGTTCTCGCAGGCGTTCTCGGCGGCGGGCTTCTACGACCAGGCGAAGGGCTGGCCGGCCGGCGCCTCGTTCCACACCAAGGACGAGACGACGGACGCCGACGGCACGACCGCGAAGCAGGGCGAGGACAGCCAGGACAGCTACGTCCTGTTCTCGGCGGGCGGCCTCGACTTCGTCGCCGTCGGCCTGTCCTACGGGGTGACCGACGAGGAGGCCGACTGGGCCAACTCGGTCTTCCAGCGCTACAAGGACCGCAACGGCATCCTCATCACCCACTCGTACCTCGCCGCGTCGACCCACAAGGACGGCCGCGACACCGGGTACACCGGGGACGACGGCGCACCGCTCTACAAGAAGGTCGTCACCGCCAACCCCAACGTGTTCCTCGTGCTCGCGGGACACATCCACGGCGTCGGCACGAACCTCGTCACCGTGAGCGGGCCGCAGGTCCAGCACAAGGTCGTCGAGCTCCTCGCCGACTACCAGGAGTACCAGCAGCCCGCGAGCAAGATCTTCACGGCCGAGAGCTGCCCGACGTGCGTCGTCGACGCGAGCGGCAACATCGACGTGGACGGCGACGGGGTGCTCGACCACAAGCCGGGCGACAAGCTCCGGTTCGGGGCGAGCTTCCTGCGGCTCCTGCAGTTCGACACGAAGCGGTCGACGATGTCGGTCGACTCGTACTCGCCGTTCTTCGACGAGTTCGGGACGCACGAGTACGACACGACGACGCCCGTCCGGTACGACGGCTCCGAGGACAACTTCACGGTCCCCGTCGACCTGACCAGCCGCACGACGTCCTTCGGGACCGACGGCCTGGCCGTCGTGACCCCGACCGACACGGTCATCGGCACCGCGACCGGCAAGTCCGGCTTCCCGGTCTCGGTCACCTGGTCGGGCCTGACCGCCGGCCAGGCGTACGCCTGGACGGCGAGCAGCACCGACGCGACCGGCGACGACCTCGGCGAGGTCGACCAGTTCGGCGGCTTCTTCGTGGCGAGCGCCGCGGGGACCGACGTCACCCCGCCGGTGATCACGTTCCCCGCGTCGTCGAGCGTCGGGCAGGGCGAGGTGTTCGACCCGCTCGCTGGCGTCACCGCGAAGGACGACACCGACGGCGACGTGACCGCGGCCCTCACGGTCACGGGCACGGTCGACACCGCCGAACCCGGCACGTACACGCTGGTCTACGGCGTGTCCGACGCCAACGGGAACGTCGCGCAGGCGCAGCGGACCGTCAAGGTCGTCGCGTCGACGACGCCGGAGCGGACGCCCACGTCCGTCAAGGCGTCCAACGTGACGGTCAAGGCGGGCCAGGAGCTCACGCTCTCGGCGACGGTCAGCCCCGCGGACGCCACCGGGACCGTCACGTTCGTCGACGGCGAGGAGCCGCTCTGCGACGCGACCCTGTCCGGAGGCAAGGCGACCTGCGTGCCCGAGCGGACGCCGGTGGCCGGGACGTACGCGATCTCGGCGCAGTACCTCGGGGACGCCGCCCACGCGCCGTCCGACCGGTCGTTCGTCCTGACGGTCACCCGGCCGGCGAGCACCACGCCCGCCGCGACGACGGTCACCGGCACGGCGGCGGCCTGGACTTACGGCAAGAACGGCACCGTGCACGTCACGGTCAAGGGCGGCTCGACCGTCCCGACCGGCGAGGTCCTCGTGAGGTACGGGACCAAGCAGGTCGGCTGGGCACAGCTCCGCGGCGGCAAGGGCACGGTCACGCTCGCCGTGGGCACCCTGCAGCCCGGCGCCCGGACGCTCACCCTCGCGTACGGGGGCGACACCTACCACAAGGCGTCGCACGGCTCGCTCGTCGTCACGGTGCGCAAGGCCTCCGCGAAGGCCACGGTCTCCGTGACCAAGACCCCGACGAGCAAGGCCAAGGGCAGCGCCCGCGTCACCGTCTCGTCGACGGTCCGCGGGCTGCCCAGCCCGACGGGCAAGGTCACGGTCACCCTGAAGAAGGGCAAGACCACCTGGACCGTGACCGGAAAGCTCTCGAACGGGCACGTGACCGTCACGCTGCCCAGGCTCGCGAAGGGCACGTGGGCGGTGACCGCGACGTACCCGGGTGACACCCGGTACGCGTCCGCGAAGGTCACGGGCAAGGCGGTGCGCGTGACCCGCTGACCCGTCGGCCCGAGCGCCCGACGGCGCACCGACCGCGACGGCCCCCTCGCCCGCTGGGCGAGGGGGCCGTCGTCGACGTGGCGGGGCGGGGCTACCCCGACCCGTCGGACGACGGCGGCAGGTCCCGCCGGGCGGCCGCCTCGGCGTCCTCCTCGGCGGCGTCGGCCGCGTCCTCCTCGGCCAGCGCCTCCTCCTGGTCGGCCGTGAGGTCGTCGACGACGAGGTCCTCGTGCGGGACCTTGCGCGTCCGGAACCCGGCCCGCCCGACCATGTGCGCGGCGACGGGCGCGGTGAGGAGCTGGAAGACGACGACGAGCACGAGCATCCCGACGACCGACCACACGTGCACCCGCAGCCCCGCGGCGATCAGCATGAGGATCAGTCCGAGGACCTGCGGCTTGGTCGCCGCGTGCATGCGCGCGAGGAGATCGGGGAACCGCACGATGCCGATCCCGGCCGCGAACGCGAGGAACGCGCCGAGCAGCATGCAGACCGCGGCGACGACGTCCGCCACGCCGTTCCAGTCGACGCTCATCGCTCCCCTCCCTCGACCCGGTCGACCGTGTCGGCGGCGAGGGCGGGGTCGTCGGCGTCGTCGACGTCGCCCTGCGCGGGCGGGAGCTCGATCCGGCCCTCCTCCTCGCGCTCGACGGCCGCGAACCGCGCGACCGTGACCGAGCCGACGAACGCGACGAGCGACATCACGACGAGGATCGGGATGGTCGTCGCGCGGCGCGCGTAGGCGGCCTCGAGGGCGATCGCCCCGACGATCGTCGTGGTGAAGACGTCGAGCGCGACGGTCCGGTCGAGCATCGACGGCCCCCGCTCGGCGCGGTAGATGGCACAGCCCGCGGCCACGGTGAGCAGCGCGATCGTGACGACGAAGACGACGGTCATCCCGGCACCCCTCCCCGGGTCGCGAGGCCCGCGGCCTCGAGCTCGGCGTCGGACGCGAGCGCCCGCAGCACGCGCGCCTCGAGCGCCAGCACGTCGGCGCGCACCTTGTCGACGCCGCCGTACGCCTCCAGGTCGAGCACGTGGAGGTAGAGCATCCCGGTGAGCCGGTGCACCTCGACGACGAGCGAACCCGGCACGAGCGAGCTCAGCTCGGCCGTCACGGTGAGGTAGATGTCGCTGGGGTTCCGCAGCCGCACCCCGACGACGGCGCCGCGCGGCTGCCGTCCGGGGCGGATCGCCTGCCACGCCACCTGGAAGGACGCGACCGCGAGGTCCACGCCGAACCGCACGACGAGGGCGAGCACACGCAACGGGCGGACGTGCCCGTGGAACGGGAGCGGCGGCAGCGGCAGGAGCACCACCACGAGGACGCCGAGCAGCGCGCCCGCGAGCACGTTGCCCCACGTGACCGGCCCCCACAGGAGCACCCAGACGAGCGCGAGCCACACGATCGCCCACCACTGGTGGCGCAGCCGCTCGCGCCACGTCGTCCGACGGCGTACGTGCAGGCTCACGGCGTGCCCTCCCCCGTGCTCACGCCCGACGCGGGCTCGGTCGGCGCACCCGCCTTGGGCACGGACTCGTCGGACTCGCCGACGCCGCGGTCGTGCCCGTCCGGGAACACCGCCTCGACGTACGAGCCGTCGCGCAGCGCCGCCGCGGCGCGGTCCGCGTACGAGTAGAGGGGCCCGGCGAAGACGGTGAGCGCGAGCCCGAACGCGACGAGGGCGCCGGTCGGGACGACCATGCCGCGGGGCACCCGCGCGTCGGTCTCGATCTCCTGCGGCGCCTCCTGCCAGAACGCCTTGTTCCACGCCTTGACGATCGCGTAGAGCGTCAGGAGCGACGTCACCACGGAACCCACGACCAGCGTGTACGCGAGGAACCCGCCCGTGCGGACGCCGTCCTCGACGAGCCCGACCTTGCCGAGGAACCCGGACAGCGGCGGGATGCCCGCGAGGTTCATGGCGGGGATGAAGAACAGGATCGCGAGGCCCGGGGCGAGCTTGGCGAGGCCGCCGAGACGGTCGAGCGACGTCGACCCGCCCCGGAGCTCGACGAGCCCGACGACGAGGAACAGCGCGGTCTGCACGGTGATGTGGTGCACGACGTAGAAGATCGCGGCGGCCGTGCCGGGCTGGGTCGCGAGCGCGATGCCGAACAGCATGTAGCCGATGTGGCTGACGAGCGTGAAGGACAGGAGACGTTTGATGTCGTCCTGTGCCACGGCCCCGAGGATCCCGACGAGCATCGTGAGGAGCGCGACCCACCTGAGCCCCTGGTCGATGCGCGGGTCCGTGGGGAACAGCAGGGTCTGGGTGCGCAGGATCGCGTACACGCCGACCTTGGTGAGCAGGCCGGCGAACACCGCGGTGACGGGCGCGGGCGCCGTCGGGTAGGAGTCCGGCAGCCACGCCGACACCGGGAACATCGCGGCCTTGATCCCGAACGCGAGCAGGAGCAGGAGCTGGATCGCGAGCCTCGTCCCCGGCTCAACGTCGGGCAGGCGCTCCGACAGCTGCGCGAGGTTCACGGTGCCGGCCGCCGCGTAGGTCAGGGCGATCGCGATGAGGAACACGATCGAGGACAGCAGCGCGACGACGACGTAGATCGAGCCGGCGCGGATGCGCTCGCCCGTGCCGCCGAGCGTGAGGAGCACGTAGCTCGCCGCGAGCAGGATCTCGAACCCGACGTAGAGGTTGAACAGGTCGCCCGCGAGGAACGCGTTGCACACGCCCGCCGCGAGCACGAGGTACGTCGGGTGGTAGATCGAGACCGGGATGCTCGACGTCTCCTCCTCGGCCTCCTCGCTCACGCCCTGGGCCAGCGAGTACAGGAGGACGCAGAGGAGCACGAACGACGAGACCGTCACCATGAGCGCGCTCAGGCGGTCCGCGACCAGGTCGATCCCGATCGGGGCGGCCCAGTTCCCGACGTCGACGACGAGCGTCCGGTCGTCCGTGAGGACCAGCAGCGCCACGCCGACGGCGAGCACGCCGGCCAGCGCGACGACGCTCACCACGCGCTGGACCCGGGGACGGCGCGCGAACGCGAGGGCCAGGCCCGCGGCGAGCAGCGGGAGGACGACGGGCAGCGGCACGAGGTCGGTGGCCGTCAGGTCGAACCAGCTCATGTCGCCCCCCGTCCCGTCTCGTTCCCGGTCCCGCCGCCGATGTCGTCGTCCGTCTCGTCGCGTGTCGCGGCGGCCTCCTCGTCGAGCGTCTCGCCCGACTCGACGGCGTCGGCGTCCTCGAAGCTCGGTTCGTTCTTCGCGGCGAGCCGCGCGATGCGGCGGTCCTCGACGTCGTCCTGGACCTCGTCGTGGCCGTGGAGCTGCCACGACCGGTAGGCCATCGCGAGGACGAACGCCGTGAGGCCGAGCGTGATGACGATCGCGGTGAGGATCATGGCCTGCACGAGCGGGTCGCTCATGCGCCACAGCGGGGTCGTCCCGAGGATCGGCGCGCCGCCGGCGCGACCGCCCGCGACGAGCAGCAGCAGGTTGATGCCGTTGCCCAGCAGGATGAAGCCGATGAGCACGCGGGTGAGGCTGCGCTCGAGCAGCAGGTAGACCCCGGTCGTGACGAGCACGCCGATGGCGAGCACCAGGACGGCGGCGGGGGTGGTGTCGAGGACGGTCACCGCTGGGCCTCCTCGGGTTGGCGGGCGGCACGGTCCGCCCGCGCCTCGACGTCGCCCTGGCGGTCGATCTCGGCGCCGAGCGAGCGCAGGATGTCGAGCACGAGGCCGACCACCACGAGGAACACCCCGACGTCGAAGAACAGGGACGTCACGAGGTGGATCTCGCCGACCAGCGGCACGTGGAGGTCGAAGATCGTCGACTGCAGCACCTGCCCGCCCGCGAGCATCGCGGCCAGCCCGACGCCGACGGCGAGGAACAGACCCGTTCCCAGCAGCACGCCGGGCTGCACGGGCGCGGCCTCCCCGAGCTCGTACCGGCCGCCCGCGAGGTACCGGACGACGAGCGCGATCCCGACGACGAGCCCTGCGGCGAACCCGCCGCCCGGGTTGTTGTGCCCCGAGAACAGGAGGAACACCGCGTAGACGATCATCGAGTGGAACAGGAGCCGTGCGACGACCTCGAAGATCACGGACCGCCGGCGCGGCGCGAGCGTGGCGCTCGCCCGCAGCCAGGTCTGCATCCGGCTCCACGCCTCGGGCGCGGTCCCCCGACGGCGCAGGGCGGCCCCGCGGTCGTCCTCCTCGGTCCCTCCCGACCACACGCCGGGAGCCTCGTCGCCGACGCGGGCGCGCTCGGAGTCCTCGGCGCGCAGGATCGCGCCTCCGCGGCGCCGGAGGAACACGAGCGAGGCGACGCCCGTGGCCGCGACCAGCAGCACGGAGATCTCGCCCATGGTGTCCCAGGCGCGGATGTCGACGAGCGTGACGTTGACGATGTTCTTGCCGCCGCCGTACGAGTAGGCCTCGTCGGGGAACTGCGCCGAGACGGGCGTCGCCGTCCGGGCGTTCGGCGCGACGACCGCGAAGGCCATGACCGTGACCCCGGCGACCAGGCCGATCGCGAGCCGCGTCCACCGGCTGCGGGCGAGCGGGCGGTTGGAGAAGTACGGCGGGAGCCGGCGCAGCACGAGCACCATGACGACGAGCGTCACGGTCTCGACGAGGACCTGCGTGAGCGCGAGGTCGGGGGCGCCGTGCAGGAGGAAGAGGACCGCGTTGCCGTAGCCCGCGATCCCGGCGAGGAACACGGCCTTGAGGCGTCGGCGGGACCGCGCGGCGAGGACCGCGGCGACGCCGACCGCCGCGACCGCGACCGCCTGCGTGGGCGTGTCCCAGCCCCGCAGGTCCTGGGGCCACGTGGTGTGCGTGACCAGGACGACGCCGGGGAACGCCGCCATCACGACGACGATCACGCCGAGGTAGAACGGGAGCGAGCCGCGCTGGGTGAGGGACGTGACGTCGGCCGCGGCGTCGTCGAGGCGGCGCATGGACCGCCGATAGACGACGTCGGCCTCGGGGAGGTGCCACCGCCGGAGGAGGCCGCCGACCCGGGTCTGGAAGCCCTCGACCCGGATGCGCCACCACCACGCGAGCGCGCCGACGGCGAGGATCAGCACGGTCAGCCCGAGCGCCGGGCCGATCCCGCCCCACAGGGCGAGGTGCCCCGGCTCGCCCACGGGAAGGGTGTCCGCGTACGGGGAGAGCAGGTGCTCACCGAGGTGCGGGACGAGCGCCGCGGCGAGCCCGAGGACAGCGAGCACGAGCGGCGGCAGCGTCAGGTACGGCGACTGCCGGTGCAGCTTCGAGGGGTCGATCGGCGGCTCGACGGGCGTCCCGTCGGCCTCGGGAAGAGCGACCGCCACGTGCTTCGTCGCGAACGCGCCCCAGAAGAACCGGAGCCCGTACGCGACCGTGAGCATCGAGCCGACGACGACGGCCGCCAGCACGAGCCCGTCGACCCACCCGGGCAGGGTTCCCGCCGGGTGCAGCAGCGCCTCGAGCCCCGCCTCCTTGGCGACGTACCCGGCGAACGGCGGGAGCCCGATCATCGACGCCGTCGCGAGGCCGCCCGCGACGGCCGTGACCGGCAGCCTCCGGCCCACCCCGGTGAGGCGGCGCAGGTCGCGGGTCCCGGTCGCGGCGTCGACGACGCCGGTCACGAGGAACAGCGACGCCTTGAACATGGCGTGCGCGCCGAGCATCGCGATGCCCGCGAGCGCCGTGGCCCGGCTCCCGAGCCCCACGAGGAGCGTGATGAGCCCGAGCTGGCTGACGGTCCCGAAGGCGAGGACGAGCTTGAGGTCCTGCTGGCGCAGCGCCCGGTACCCGCCGAGGAGCAGGGTGCCGCAGCCGAGCACGATGACGATCGTCTGCCAGACGGTGAGCTGCGCGTACGCGGGCGCGAACCGCGCGACCAGGTAGACGCCGGCCTTCACCATCGCGGCGGCGTGCAGGTAGGCGCTCACGGGCGTCGGGGCGGCCATCGCGGCGGGGAGCCAGAAGTGCAGCGGGATCAGGGCCGACTTGGTGGCCGCGCCCGCGAGCAGGCAGACCACCGCGGCGGTCACGGCGGTGCCGCCCGGCGGGTGCGCGACGACCTGGGACAGCGAGTACGTCCCCGCAGCCTCGCCGAGGATGACGACGCCCACGAGCATCGCGAGACCGCCCGCCGTCGTGATGACGATCGCCTGCATGGCCGCGCGCCGGGACGCCTTGCGTTCGGCGTAGTGCCCGATGAGCAGGTACGACGCGACCGTCGTGAGCTCCCAGAACACGAACAGGAGCAGCATGTCGTCGGCGGTGACGAGGCCCACCATGACGCCCGCGAACCCGACGAGCGTGGCCCCGAAGCGGTGCAGCCCGTGCGCCGTCGGGGCGAAGTACGCCGAGCAGTACACGAGGACCAGCGCACCGACGCCGCCGACCAGCAGCAGCATGAGCCACGACAGGGTGTCGAGGCGGAACGTCAGGGTCAGGCCGAGCTCGGGCACCCACTGCCAGTGCTGCACGGGGACGTCGCCGTGCAGGACGCGCGTGGTGCACGCGAGGGCGTAGACGGCCGCCGACGCGGGGGCCAGGGCCAGCACGAGGAACCCTCGACGGCCGAGCCAGGTGATGATCGCAGGCGCCAGCAGCACCATCAGCAGATGGGCTACGAGCAGCTGCAGCACGTCCGCTCCGTCCTGTCGGGGGCGGGGGTCGCGAACGACCGGGGGACCGCAAGGATCCTACCAAGCACAGACCTGCCGAACGTCATTCGGACGTCACCGACAGGCCGACGAATCCTCCACGCGGAGGCGCTACTCGGCCTCCTGCTCGAGGTCCGCGACGCCCACGAGGAAACCGTCCTCGTCCGCGACCTCGCCGCCGACGGCGTGCTGCAGCGCCGCCGTGACCTCCCCGACGACGCCCAGCGCGCGGGTCCGGGCGAGCACGTGCGCGAGCGGCGGGTCCTCGCGCTGCGAGGCCTCGAGGTCGGGCGCCTCCCAGCGCACGTGGTACGCGAGCGCGCCTCCCGCGGTCCACGGCAGACCCTGGAGCGCCAGCGGGACGATCGGCTCGGCGCCGACCTCGACCGCGACGACGCCGTCCGGGCCCAGGTCCACGAGGACCGCGTACCCCTCGAGCGTCATGGGCTGCGCGAGCGTGGCCATGTCGACCTCGTCGGACGCCTGCTGGACGGCACGCACCTGGTCCTCGGACAGCTCGACGATGCCGAGCGCGGTCGGGTCGTAGGCGATGCCGGGCGGCCCCGCCCACTCGACGCCGGTCGTCGCGAGCTGCGCGCCCGGCTCCACCTGGCGCACGAGCGTCTGCGCCGCCTCGGGCTCGAGCCAGACGTCCGTGAAGATCGTCAGGTCGACGTTCGCGTCGGGGTCCGGCACGAGCGTGACGTCGGGGCTGACCGCGCCGCCCAGGTCGACCCGGACCGCGCCCGCGAGCCTGCGGGCGGCCGCGACGAGCCAGTCGACGACGATGCCCTCCTCGCCGGTGGGCAGGCCCACAGGGAACGCGCGGCCCAGACCGTCGCGGTCCCCCCCGCCCGGGTACGGGGGCTCGCCACGCTCGCGCGCGCACGTCACGTCGAACACGTACGCCGTGCGGTCGGGCAGGTCCGTGCCGAAGCCATCGGTGAACTGCGGCGCGTACGGCCCGACGAGCACCGTGCTCGCGGTGAGGCGGAGCACGCCCGGCTCGCCCGGCCGGGCCCACCGGCCCGGCGCGGAGATGAGGTCGATGCCCTCCGGCGCGACGTCCCAGTGCGCGCCCGGGAACCGGCTCACGGCCAGCGCCTCGACCTCGTCGGGTAGCACCTCGGACGCGAAGCCCAGCAGGTGACGGGCCCGGTCGAGCGGGGCGGCCGCGGTGACGGCCGGGAGGAGCGGGAGCGGTGAGGCAGGCACGTAGTCTCTCGGGTCGGGCTCGGGGGTGGACGGGTCGCCGGGCAGGGCGGGCACGCTAGACCTCCGTGCGATGGAAGTTCTGCCAGGACCGCGACGCCGTCGGGCCGCGCTGGCCCTGGTACCGCGAGCCGTAGGCCTCGCTGCCGTACGGGTTCTCCGCCGGCGAGGACAGGCGGAAGAAGCACATCTGGCCGATCTTCATGCCCGGCCAGAGCGTGATCGGGAGCGTCGCGACGTTGCTCAGCTCGAGCGTCACGTGCCCCGAGAACCCGGGGTCGATGAAGCCCGCCGTCGAGTGCGTCAGCAGCCCCAGCCGGCCGAGGCTCGACTTGCCCTCCAGACGGGCCGCGACGTCGTCGGGCAGCGTCACCGTCTCGAACGTCGAACCGAGCACGAACTCGCCCGGGTGCAGGACGAGCGGCTCGTCGGCCTTCGCCTCCACGAGCCGCGTCAGCTCGGGCTGCTCCTGCGACGGGTCGATGAACGGGTACCGGTGGTTGTCGAACAGTCGGAAGAACTTGTCGAGCCGCACGTCGATGCTCGACGGCTGCAGCATCGACGGCTCGTACGGGTCGAGGACCACGCGCCCGGCGTCGAGCTCGGCACGGATGTCACGATCGGAGAGCAGCACGCCCACACCGTAGCCCGTCGCGCTGGACGCGTGGTGACGTGGGTCATAGCCGCATCAGGCGCGGAGCGGCCGCCCTTGCGCGTCGACCGTGTACGACCCCTGGCGTGCCGCGAGGTAGACGATCCCCTCGATGAAGCCCCAGAGCCCGCCCAGTCCGAACGTCACGAACGTGACCACGATCTGCAGGATCCCGATGCCCGTGTAGCCCAGGTAGAAGCGGTGGATGCCGAGCGAGCCCAGGAAGATCCCGAGGAGGCCTGCGACCAGCTTGGACTTCGCGTTCGGGTCGACGAGCGCGTACGGCGCGTACCCGTACGGCGCCTGGCCCGGGTAGGGCGGCTGCGCACCGTACGGCTGCTGGCCGGCGTACGGCTGCTGGCCGGCGTACGGCTGCTGGCCGGCGTACGGCTGCTGGCCGGCGTACGGCTGCTGCCCCGGGTACGGCTGCTGACCCTGGTACGGCTGCTGACCCTGGTACGGCTGCTGACCCTGGTACGGCTGCTGACCCTGGTACGGCTGCTGCTCGGGATACGGCTGGCCCTGCGGGGGCTGCTCGGCGTACGGGGACTGCCCGGCCGACGGCTGCGACTCCCCCGCCTCGGGCTGGGCCTGCCCCGCGTACGGGTCCTCGGGCTGGCCGCTCGGCGGACCGTAGGGCGGCTGGGACATGAGCACTCCTCTGGGCAGGTATGATCGACGACGCACGCTGGCGTTCGAGGATGGTCCCATACCGGGAGCACCCACGGAACCGCGTCTCGCGGGTGTAGTTCAATGGTAGAACTTCAGCTTCCCAAGCTGACAGCGCGGGTTCGATTCCCGTCACCCGCTCCGCGCACGCGAAGGGCCGGTCCTCCTCGAGGACCGGCCCTTCGCGCGTCCCCCGCCGAGCGTCCCCCGCCGAGCGCCGACGGGCGGTAGCTCGAGCTCGTCGGGGCGGGCCGCGGCGCACGCGGCCTCGTGGGCTCCGCGGGTACGCGAGGCGCCGGACCCCGAATGTCATGGCCGGGCGGCTGCCGGCAGTCCCGCCCCGGCGCCCAGGACCTCGCCGAGGACGCGCGCGGCGGCGTCGAACCGGTCGACGTCCGGCCCGCAGAAGCTGAGGCGGAGGTACGGGCCGGTCGGCTCGGCGGGGAACCACTCGTCGCCGGGCGCGACGATCACCCCGCGCGCCTCGCACGCGAGCATGACGTCGACGGGGTCGGCGCCGTCGGGCAGGCGCGCCCATACGCTCAGCCCGCCGGCGGGGACGTGCTCGACCTTCAGGGTCGGAGCGTGCGCGCTCAGGCCGTCGAGCAGGGCGGTGCGGCGCGCGCGCAGCGCCGGACGGACGGCGCGCAGGTGGGTCTGCCACGCGGGCTGGGTGACCACGTCGAGCGCCGCGGCCTGCAGCAGCCCGCTCACGTACATCGACTCGGCCGCGCGGTCCGCGAGGATCCGGTCGCGCACCGGGCCGCGCGCGACGAGCGCCGCGACACGGAGCGCCGGGGACACGCTCTTGGTCAGCGAGCGCAGGTAGATGACGTGCCCGTCGTGGTCCTGGGCGGCGAGCGGGCGCGGGTCGGTGTCGATGGCGAGGTCGTGGGCCCAGTCGTCCTCGACGAGGAAGGCGCCGTGCCGCCGGACGACGTCGAGGACCCGGGCGCGCAGCTCCGCCGACCACTGGGCCCCGGTCGGGTTCGCGTACGTCGGCTGGGCGTAGAAGGCGCGGGCACCGGTCTCGTCGAAGGCGCGGGCCACGTCGTCGGGGTCAGGCCCCGACGGCCCGGACGGGACGGGCACGAGGGTGACGCCCGCCTGCGCGGCGGCGAGGATCGCACCCCAGTAGGTCGGCGACTCGACGACGAGCGGGCGCCCCGGCCCGACGGCGGCGCGGAAGATCGCACTGAGCCCGCTCTGGCTCCCGGGCAGCACGACGACGTCGCGCGCGGTGGGCGGGGTCACGTCGCCCGGCGCGACCCGAGCGAGCTCGCCCGCGAACCACTGCCGCAGCTCGGGCAGGCCGGCGGCCGGGGCGCGCGTCGTCGCGGACGCGGTCCGCGACGCGCGGAGCAGCGCCGCCCGGACGAGCCGCTCGGGCAGAAGGTCGTCGGCGGGGTAACCGGAGTGCAGCGCGACGGCGTCCGGCGAGACGGTCCGCTGCGTGGCCGAGAGCCCACGGAGACGGCCGGTGCGGGCGCGCAGCGCACCGGTCTGCCAGTCGAGGTCCGCCGCCCGTGCTGCCCGGCGCGCTCGCACGAACGTCCCGACGCCGGGCCTGCTCTCGACCAGCCCCTCGGCAGCGAGCACGCGCACCGCGCGCTGGACCGTCAGCGGGCTCGCACCGTGCTCGGCGGTGAGCGCCCGGCTCGAAGGGAGCTGGGCGCCTGCCGGGGCGGTCGCGATCCACGCCCGCAGCGCGGCGACGATCCGCCCGGTGCTATCGTCGTTCATGTCAGACCAGAGTAGCGCTATCGTTCAGATGGACCACCCGCTATCGGCCAGGCCGACGGCGTCGACGCCCGCACGGCACGGGCTCGCCTGGGGCTTCGTCGGCGTCCTCGCGTTCTCCTTCACGGTCCCCTTCACGCGGGTCGCCGTCGGCGGTCTGGCGCCGCTCGTCGTCGGGGCGGGGCGCGCCGTCGTCGCCGGGGCGCTCGCGGCCGTCGCGCTCACCCTCACCCGGCAGGCTCTGCCCCGCGGCGCGCAGTGGGCGCGGCTCGCGGTCGTGGCGAGCGGCGTCGTCATCGGGTTCCCGTTCCTGACCTCGTTCGCGCTGCAGTCGGTGCCCGCGAGCCATGGTGCGGTCGTCGTCGGGCTGCTCCCGGCCGCGACCGCCGTCGCCGCCGTGCTGCGCGCAGGCGAGCGGCCCGCGCGCTCGTTCTGGGTCTTCGCCGTCGTCGGCGCGGTCGCCGCGATCGGGTTCGCGGCCGTGCAAGGCGGCGGCCTCGGGGGCCTCCACCGAGCGGACCTCCTGCTGCTCGGGGCGGTCGCCGCCGCGGCCGTCGGGTACGCGGAGGGAGGCGTGCTCGCGCGCGAGCTCGGGTCGTGGCAGACGATCTCGTGGGCGCTCGTGGTCGTCGCACCCGTGACGGTCGCGCTCGCGGCCGCGGCGGTCGTCCGCGAGCCCCCGCACGCGAGCGCGAGCCAGTGGGCAGCGTTCGCCTACCTGGCCGTGGTCAGCATGTACCTGGGCTTCTTCGCCTGGTACCGCGGTCTCGCGCTGGGCCCGATGGCGCGGGTCAGCCAGGTCCAGCTCGTCCAGCCCGTGCTCACGATCCTCTGGGCGTGGCTCCTCCTGCACGAGCACGTCACCTGGCCGACCGTGCTCGGTGGGCTCGCCGTCGTGGCGTCCGCGGGCCTCGCGGTCCGCACCCGGCTCGCCCGGGCCACGACCTGACGCCCGGACGGTCCGCCGACGCTCAGACGGCCGGGCGAGTGCGCGGCTTGAGGTGCACGTCCGGGAGCACCGGAGCGGGCAGCGGGCCGCCCGCGTACCCGACGACCTCTCCGAAGCGCCCGTCAGCGACCCCTGCCGCGTAGACCGTGCCGCCGTGGTTCGGCCCCTCGCCCGACGTCATCACGAGCCCGGCCTGCCAGTCCGCGCGAGCGCGGGCGACGTCGTCGTGCGTGCGGCCGACGAAGTTCCACCACATCACGACGTCCTCGCCGAACGGCTCACCGCCGAGCAGCATGACGCGCGCCCCGACGGTCCCGGCATCGTCGGTGACCGCGTCGGGGCCGGCCTCGAGCACGAGCTCGCTCGCTCCGGGCGCGACGTACGCGAGATGGTCGCGCTCGACGTCGACCCCGGCGACGCGCACGGCCCCGGCGTCGAGCAGGACGCCGTGCTCGAACCCGGGGTCCGTCCGCACGAGGACGCGCGCCCCGGGAGCCAGGTCGAGCTGCGCCCCGACCAGGGGCGTGAAGGCGGTGGCAGGCGACGTCGCCGCGACGACCCCCTCGGCACCCGCGCCGGTCGCGAGCGCGAGCGTGCCCAGCAGGACGTGCGCCACCGCGCCCTCGACCCGGAGCGCGGGCAGGTCGTCGTGGTGCTCGAAGAACGGGGCGCCGTCGAGCGCACCGGACGGGAGCGCCGTCCACAGCTGGACGCCGTGGAGCGTGCGCGCGGTGGTACCGGCGGGGGTCTCCTCGGAGTGCGAGATCCCGCGCCCCGCGGTCATGAGGTTGAGCTCGCCCGGACGGACCGTCTCGAGCGAGCCGACGGAGTCGCGGTGCAGCACCTCGCCCGCGAACAGCCAGGTGACGGTCTGGAGGCCCGTGTGCGGGTGGGGCGGGACCTGCATCCCGGGCCCGGCGGTGACGTCGTCGGGCCCGTAGTGGTCGGCGAAGCACCACGCCCCGACGAGCGAGCGGGCGCGCTGCGGGAGCGTGCGGCGGACCGTCATCGCGCGCGCCCCGCCGAGCGGGACCGTCCGCGGCTCGAGGATCTGGACGCCGCCCGCGCCGCCGGAGCGGCACACTTGCTCGGCCGGGCGGGTCTCGAGGTTGCTCACGGCCCCACGCTAGCCCGGGCCGGACCTCCGGCCCGGGCGGGCGACCGTTCCCAGGGTGGTGTCAGGGGCGGCGAGGAGGATCGGGACAGCGAAGGCCCCTCGGAGTACGAGTCCGAGGGGCCTTCTCTGGGCCGCTAGTCCCAACACCGACACCGTGTGACGTCACGGCTCGCACGGACACTCGCGCCCACCTTCCATGCGCGCGCAGGCCGTGCCTCTCGCGGCCAGTCTCCCGGGCCCACGCGCACCCTGCGCCGTCCTGCAGCTCCCCGTGCCAGCCGGCCCTGTGCCGGACCCGCGGCGGCGGGGGGTGGTGCACCGTTCTCCGTTCGACCGTCCGACCGGCCGCCGGGGCGATGCTTCTCCGCTTGGCGGTTCTCCGAAGCGTCGTCGCAGCGGCTGGCCGTAGGTCTGTTCTAGACCCGGTTCGGTTCGCCGACAACCCCCTGCAGCGGGTCAATCTGGGCCCCTCACGAACGCACAGGGTCGTCCACAACGGGACCCGCGGAACCGCGTCGTCGCGCACACCCCTGTGGAGGAAATCTGTGGACGGCGCCGGCCGCCCGGCGGCCGTCCGTCAGCCCGCGTGGCGCGCCAGGACCGCCCGCAGGTCCGTCCCCGGAGGCAGCACGCCGTACCCGAGCGCCCGGTCCTCGCCCAGCCGTGCCGGGACGAACGCGTCGCTCGACGCCTCGGGGGCGAAGCGGACCATGAGCGAGGCCTGGAGCCCGAGGGCGAGCGCCTCGACGAGCCGGCGCGCCTGCGCGGGCGCCGCCGCGGGGTCGTGCGCGACCTCCCGCGCGAGCTGCCGGGTCCGCGCGAGGTGCCGGTCCAGGACCGCGCTCGCGCCCGCCGCGCGCGCGACCTCGGCGTCGAACGCGTCGAGGCTCTCGGGGTCGCGGCCGAGCGCCCGGAGGACGTCGAGCGCGATCACGTTGCCCGACCCCTCCCAGATCGCCATGACCGGCTGCTCCCGGTAGCGGCGCGCGAGCGGGAAGGCCTCCGTGTACCCGTTGCCGCCCAGGCACTCCATCGCCTCGTACGCGTGCCCCGGCCCGCGCTTGCAGACCCAGTACTTCGCGACGGCGGTCGCGAGCCGGGAGAACGCGCGCGCCTCGCTCGCGTCGGCGGACCCGGAGGCCGCGACGTCGACGGCGGCCGCGAGCCGCAGCGACGTGAGCGTCGCGGCCTCGGACTCGAGCGCGAGGTCGGCGAGCACCGCCGTCATGGCCGGCTGGTCGACGAGGTGCGCTCCGAACGCCATCCGGTGCCGCGCGTGCCAGAGCGCCTCGGCGACGCCCTGCCGCATCCCCGCGGCCGACCCGTGCACGCAGTCCTCGCGGGTCCGCGCGACCATCTCGATGATGGTCCGGACACCCCGGCCCGGCTCGCCGACCAGGTACCCCACCGTCCCGTCGAGCTCGATCTCGCTCGACGCGTTCGACCGGTTCCCCAGCTTGTCCTTGAGCCGCTGGATCCGGAAGACGTTGCGGGCGCCGTCGTCGAGCACGCGGGGCACGAGGAAGCACGAGACGTCGTCGTCGGGGCGTTCCCCGCCGGACGGCGCGCGCCGGGCGCCCCGAGCCAGCACGAGGAACGCGTCGGACATCGGCGCCGAGCAGAACCACTTGTGGCCCGTGAGCAGGTAGGCGGCGCCGGGCGTGTCGGCCGCGCCCTCACCGTCGCCCGCCGCGGGGCGCGCGAGGGTCGTGCCGGCGCGCACGTCGGACCCGCCCTGCTTCTCGGTCATCGCCATGCCGAAGAGGGCGCCGCGCTTGCTGCCCGGGCCGTCGCCGAACGGCACGAGGCGCCCGTCGTACTCGCGGCTCAGCAGGCGCGGGCGCCAGACGGCGTCGAGCGCCGGTGCGTGGGCGAGCGACGCGACCGCCGCGTGCGACATCGAGACCGGGCACGCATGGCCGGGCTCGACCTGCGCGAACAGGCTGAACGTCGCCGCCCGGACCACCTCGGCGCCGGGGCGCGGCTCGGCCCACGCGGAGGTGTGCGCGCCGTGCGCGACGGCCGCGCCGAGCACGCGGTGGTAGGCCGGGTCGTAGTCGACCTCGTCGACGCGCCGGCCCCAGCGGTCGAACGCCCGCAGCTCCGGGGTGAGGCTGTTCGCTCGCTCCGCGTCGGCCTGGAACGCGGCCGAGCCGACCAGGCGTCCGACCTCCTGCAGCGCCTCCTCGCCCCACGCTCCCCCGAACGCGCGGACGCCGTGGCGCAGGACCGGGAAGTCGGCGTACTCGTCGAGCCCCTCGCGTGGCGGCACCTGGTTGGTGACCGCGTGCGTGACGTGCGGGCGTGGGCTCGTCACACCGACGCCCCTACGACCCCGCGCAGGCAGAACCCGAGGATCGTCGCGACGAGGGCATCAGGGTCGACGTCCGCGCCGAGCGGCGCGAGGGGGCTCGTGAGCGCCGACGCGACGGCTCCGACGAGAGCCGCCCCGACGATGCGCGTGTCCTGCTCGGGCAGCTCGCCCGAGCCGACGCCGGCCGCCGCGATGGCGCCGAACAGGTCCGCGTACTCGCGGGCGAACAGCGTCCGCTCCGCCTCCACGGCCGGGTCGGCCGGCTCCAGCAGGAGTGCCCGCGCGAGCCGCCGACGACGCAGCGCGCGCCGGGCGAACGTGTCGACGACCCGCGCGAGCCGGGCCTGGGCGGCGGTGGCGGGTGCGTCGTCGGGCCGAGGCTCGGCGGCCGTGCGCACGTGCTCGAGCTCGACGGACGCGATCTGGCGGAAGACAGCGGTGAGGAGGTCCGAGCGGGCCGGGAAGTAGGTGTAGACGCTGCTCGCGCTGAGGCCCGCCCGGGTGGCGACGGCCTGCACGGTGGCGCCGGCGAATCCGCGCTCGGCGACGACGTCGACGCCCGCGCCGACGAGAGCGGTGCGCCTCCGGTCGCGGGCGGCTCGGGTGGCGTCGGTCTCGCGGTACGGCACGCAGTCCTCCATCAGGCATCCGGCTGCCCCGGCCCAGGGCCGGGAGCACGAGTGAGCGACGCCCTTGTCGCCCCCTCGCTCGAAGCATCGAAGCACGGTTCGGAGCTTCCGGCGAGGCCACTGTGGGACAGGTGACCCAATCGTTACCTCTCCCCCGCGAAGTACCCCGGCATCCCGAATAC